>JAUIIF010000466.1 GCA_030431945.1 Bacteroidia bacterium
GGGCTGGCCACGCGTGCGGCCACCGATCGGGCCACGCTGCCATAGGCGCCGGGTGCGTATTTATCTGCTCCCTTGCCAACGCCACCCATGATGATCAGGACCGTATTTTCCTTCTCGCTGAGGTTGATGATTTGCCGGGCGGCGGCTCCCGTAAGCAGGGTGGTGTTTACCTCAGGGTGGCTGAGCGGAGGATTACCATCTTCCACCAGCGTCAGGTGGCGGTGTATGAATTCTTCCAGGTTCTCCTTCAGCTCTTTTTCCTTCCGCCGTTGTTCCGGCGTCATCAGGCTGTGCGCTCCGCTGAGGGCAAGGTCCGTAACGTGTAATGCCCGTAATTGTAGCTGCAGCAATTCTGCCAGGTACACCCCCAGACGAAGGGCACTGCCTGACGTTGCGGAGAAATCAATGGGGACAACAATAGTTTTCATGATCGGCAGGTAGGCACGGAGGACAAGCGCTCCATGGTTCCTGCCAAAATTCAGCAGTTTCAACGAAACGGAGCCTGATTTCGATCATGATTACTGATGATCCTTATCGTGTGCCTTGCGGATCTATCGGTGCCTGACACCTGCGGCCTCGACGGGTATACATGGAAAACCCTTCAACGGCCGAGCCGGCTCATTCCTTGTGTTGCGGCCGGTGAGCGCTGCTGCTTCAGTAAATCCCCTCACTTAAATAACGGTCACCCCGGTCGCAGATGATGCAGACGATCAGTCCCTCATCGAGTTCTTCGGCCAGCCGCAGCGCGGCGGCGGTGGCGCCCCCGGAACTCATGCCGGCAAAGACGCCGGCTTCCCGCGCGAGGGTTTGCATGGTCGCTATGGCCTCGTCCTGGCTGACGTCAATTTTGCGGTGCACCACACTTTCGTCGTAAATTTCCGGCACGAAGGCGGGGCTCCAGCGGCGAATACCGGGAATACTGCTTCCCTCCGTTGGCTGCACGCCCACAATCTGTACTTTATCTGACTGCTCCCGCAGGTACCGCCCCGTTCCCGTAATGGTTCCGGTGGTCCCCATACTGGAGACGAAGTGGGTAATGGCCCCGTCGGTATCCCGCCAGATTTCCGGACCGGTGGTCCGGTAATGCGCCTTCCAGTTGTCGGGGTTGGAAAACTGATTAAGCTGCACGTAGCCTTCTCCCGAATCTTCCATTTCCTGCGCGAGCTCCCGGCTGTACTCGATGGTCTTGTCAGCCGGGGTAAGAATTACCTCCGCGCCGTAGGCGCGCATCGTCCCTACCCGTTCCGGGGTCGAGTTCTCCGGCATAATCAGGGTAATGGGGATGCGCAACTTAGCCGCAATCATGGCCATGGCAATACCCGTATTGCCGCTGGTCGCTTCGACAATGGATTTTCCCCCGTCCAGGTCTCCCCGTTCCCAGGCTCCCAGTACCATGCTCAGGGCTGCCCGGTCTTTGACGCTGCCCCCGGGGTTTTGCCCCTCGAGCTTACCGAAGATCTGCACCGCAGGATTATCGGATAGATCAGAAAGATCAAGCAGGGGAGTGTTCCCGATCAGGGAAAATAGATTGGACATAAGGCAGTTGCGTAGCACCGGCTTGACGGCCGGACGAGAAAAGGGTAGACGGCGGCCGGTTGTATGAAAGATGGCCTGACATTGGTGGCTAACGCTTAAGCCGCCCAATCGGTTGGAACTCACTCAAAACTAAAATAAGGGAGTAATTGCGGCAGGTTCTGCTCCGTGATTAACCGGAGCCGCCGCAGGTCCTCGGGACCATTGAACCGGCCGAATTTTTCCCGGTTGCGAACTATGGAATTGGCCAGGTTACGGTTGATGTAAGGATGACGGTATAATTCGTCATAGGTTGCCTTATTGAGCGGCAGCGGACGAAAAACCGGACTTTGCTTCAGGAAGGGCTGGATCAGCTGGAAGGTACTGTCCGGCAGGCCACGGGTATCTCCCACCTGCCGGATGGAGGCAAAGCCGCCCAGTGCTTGCCGGAACCGGACAATGCGCTTGGCGCGGTAACTGCCGATGCCGGGTAGGGACTTCCAGGCGGTAGTATCGGAGGTGTTGATGTCGAAGGAGGCAGGGGCGGGGAGGGGGGCTTTGGTAAAGGAGCGATTGGTCGGCGAATCGGGCGCGGCCGCAGGTGCCGGGGCGGGTAATGGGGCAATGGTTACCAACTCCAATACGTCTTCTACGAGGGCAGAATCAAGAGAGGAGACCCGCCGCAGGTCCGTGGCCCGCCGGAAAGTGCGGGGCCGATCGCCCCGGTACCGAAGTAAGGACCTGGCCTGCCAAGCCGGAAAACCCAGCAGCTGCAAACTATCGGCCGAAATGGTGTTGGGGTCAAAAGTGAACCTTTGACGTGGCACAGCAGGTCCGGCCTGCTCCGGAGGGATTTCTGCCAGGGCCATCAGGTGTTGCTGCTGCGCAGCGGAAAGGATGTTGAGTCGTTGCAGGTCCGTCACTTTCCGAAATGCCCGGCCGTATTTTCCTTTACTGCGGTAGTTGAGGAAGGCGGCGGCCTGTTTTTTACTCAGGCCCAGCCGCTGTAAATCCGGCCCCGAAACGGTGTTGGGATCGAAAGCAAAACGCTGCACCTGCGGCCGCGCCTTCTCCGGCGTACGGGCAATATAAGCCAGCGGAATCAGCCGCGCCTTCTCCGCTGCACTGAGCACGAAAAGCTTGCTGATGTCTTCCGGCTGGCGAAAGGCGTTGCTGCGGTTACCCCGGAATTTCAGCCAGCCCGCAGCCTGCTTTTCCCGTAAACCGAGGGCCATCAGTTCGGCAGCCGTAACGGTATTGGGGTCAAAGGCAAAGGCGGCGGGCGGCGGCCGGAATTCCTTCGCGTCCGCCGCCAGACGGTCTTTACGTAAGCTTGTCGCTGCCGTGGCCACGGCAGTTGCCGGTACCCGTGCCTGTTCCCACTGCTGCGCCAGCCAGCAAGCGGCAAAGGCCGTCAGGACCAATACCAACAAAGCCAGCCGCTGACTACGGGGAAAAGCTACGTCCTGCAGGCGCATAGTTACATCGGTAGCTGCCAGTTGAGGAACTCACACACCAGCCCTCCCATGAGCACCATGCTGATGAACCAGTAGCCGATGTGGACCAGCATGTATTTCCAGGACTTGCGCTCAAACAGGCCATTAATGGCAATAATTGGCGCGACGAGGAACAGACACGCCAACCCGCCGTGCAGGGCGCCATGGCCAAAGTGCAGGTGGCGGGAATATACCCCCCAGGTTTCGTCCAGAGCATTCAGGTCCTGCCATAGGGCACTACCGCTTTGAGACCACTCCGGCAGCATGCCGAAAAGGCCGGAAAGCCCCGTCTGGTGGACAACCAACGACGGCAGAAACATCGTGAACAGGAAGCTGTAAATGTACGAGAGGCCAAAAATCTTGAGCATGTTGGCATTGGCCATTTGCTCATCCGTTACCCCGGCCTCCCGCTGCCAGAGCTTGCCGAAGAGTGGGCCGTAGTACACTGCCCCCACGGCCATCGGCACGAGAGCAATGAGAAAGTTAATCCAGAAATTGGTAGGTATCATGATCAGATAGGGGGATTTAGTTCAGGGATAAATCTAGGTGTTTGGACGCATAGTTACAAGGTTTTTGTTGGCTAAAGTTTTTTTTACTCAAAAAACTAATTTTGTGTGGTTAAAGTGGCCGGCGGGTTGGTGGCAGCGTGCGCGAGGCATTAATGTGGAAGTCGGGAAACCGGGGCGCAAAAAGGCGGGGGGGCAATTTTGACACCCGGAAACAAAACCCGGGTGACCCGGCTGTCGGACCAGGGAGCTGCCCGGAAGCTCAACTCTTGCTAAAACAACATTTTGTTGTTCCAAAAACACGCCGTAGGTTTGCCTGAGCAAAGCGCAATTTGCAAAACGTAGAACAATGACGAATCGCAATTTTTACTTCTGGTTTAGCTTTTACTTTTACCCATTGAGGTAAGGGACGCTGTACCTGTTGTAAGAAATGCAATTAGAAAAGTGGCCCTGAAGAATCAGGGCCACTTTTTGTTTTTCTCCTTTTTACTGAAGTATTTATTCCACTTATTTATGACGACCTCAATGGCCATTCAACAACTAAAGGTAAGTATCCAGGGCTATGCCGGTGCCTTTCATGAGGCGGCTGCCCAGCTGCACTTTACCGACCGGGAAGTGGTAACGGTACCCGCACATACTTTTGCGGATGTG
>JAUIIF010000467.1 GCA_030431945.1 Bacteroidia bacterium
GTGGCCAGCGTAGCGGCAATGCGCTGGCTGTTTACCTTGATGGTTACTTCCAGCCGGTTGGAGCCTTCGAATGAGCGGACAAAACTGCTCAGGACTATGGCCCCTTCGCTTTCCACGATGCGGGAAATCTCCGCGAGGCTGTAGTCATGACGTAACACTTCCAGGACGACAATCGAGCCTTCGCTGGAGAAGGTACTGGATTCACCGAAGTGGCGCAGGAGGTCTTCGTTCGTAATCATGCCCAGGTAGGTACCCTCCCGGTCAATAACGGGGACGACGGTCAGCTTATACTCCGTCAGGATGCGCATCACATCGTACAGGTGATCATCCGGGAAAACAGAAGGGGGTTGTAAAGGCAGGCGATACGTGCTGACGGGTTCCAGCGCGTCCGCTTCCAGAATGTCGTCTTCAGAGACCACTCCTTTCAAGGCACCGCCCTCCACCACCGGCAGGTGGCGAATATAAAATTCGTTCATTACGCCAAGGGCATCCTCGCCAGTATCAGAAAGCGAAAGCGGTACCAGGGCGTCGGAAATAAGGGATTCAGCGGTCATAATAAGTTTCAATGTTCAGGGGCGAATCGCGGGAACCAGGTTCCCGGGGTAGATGTCGGGGCAGGAAAGAATGTTTACTGCGTGGTCGAAGCACCAGCGTGCTACTGAGGCAGCCATCCCCAATTGTTAGCGGTTAGCCCAGTAGTCGTTTCTTCTGCGTGGCGAACTCTCCTTCGGTCAACAGCCCTTTTTCCCGCAAAGTCGCCAGGCGCTGGAGTTGCTCCAGCAGGTCATCGTTGATCTCGGGCAGTTCGACCAGTGCCTCCTGCTTAATGGGGTTTTCGAGCACCACTTCTTCCTCACTAAGGTCAGGGGCCAGCCGGAAGCCATTCGTTTCAAAGGCTTCGTAGCGGTCCTGCACCCGCAAAAAAGCCAGGCTATCGTGGGTGCGGATACGTTCAAAGTCGGAAAAACCGAGGGCGACGGCCCGGTCCAGGTGATAGAAAGCCTTGTCCGCCTCCTCTTCACAGGAGTAAGAGCAGGCTATGTTGAAGTGCGAGGCAACGTCTTTGGGGTTCTTGGCCAGGGCTCGTTCGAAGGCAATGATGGCCCGGTCATACTCAAAATCCTTGAAGTACCGCAAACCCGCCTGGCGCTCGGCGGCACCGTCGTTTACGGGGGCGGCCGTACGGGCTGCGGAGGGCGTTGTCTGCCCGCGGGACTGTTGACGCCCCCGCCGTTGCACATCCTGGCGGCGCTGCTCCCGCTGCTGACGCTCCCGTTGCCGTTGTTCGTGGCGGCGCTCCCGGTCCGTCATCGGCCGCTGTTGCCGGGGAGATTGGTATTGCTCCCGGGCGGGTTGTACGGGGTGGTACTGCCGCTTGTTGTACTTGGCGTCAAACGTATCCTGGTCCATACTCAGAAAGACAATGGCGTCGATCACACCCAGCAGCAAAGCAATGGGGGAAATAATAACGTACAAAATACCCAGGCCGATCTGCCCCAGGTAGAACCGGTGGAGACCTACGGATCCACCAAAGAATGCCAATACCGCTGCTAGATTTTTTTCCTTCATGTCATACGAATTAACGACTAAGGAACGACTTTCGTTCTGAATAATCCCACTTTTCGACGGGTAGGTGACTTCTAATGCTCAATCGCCCCGTTTAATCAACCGATCTCCTGCCTGCACCAGGTGCTTTTGCGCAGGCAGTGCCGTTACACAAGGTCAAATTTTCGGGCGCGGCCGCAGGTGCAAGGCAGGGGGACGTAGCAAAGCAGGCCGCGGGGGCCGGCCGGAAACCTCCCGTTTGTGCCCGTCTGGCTGTACCTAAAGCCAGCTTACGTTGGCTTAGGTATGTTCTTCCGTCTGTTCAAAAATCTTACAGGTCAGAATCGTCAGGTCATCCGGTATTTCCGTATGCTGCCGGAAGTCATTGATCTTGGCCAGCAGGGAGTCGTTAAAAGACTTGGCGGATCGTCCGTGTTTGCCCCGCACGAAATCGTACAGGATTTCCTCGTCGAAGTTTTCCCCCGCAGGGTTCTGCAGGTCGGTCAACCCGTCGGTGTAGGTCAGGATCAATGCCTGCTGGGGCAAATCCACCGTGCCGACTTCCAGCATCGGGAGTTCGTCGATGGAGCCCAGGACCAGGGTACCCTCAGAGAGCAGTTTGATGCCCCCGTCGTAGACCAGAATGGAAGGAGGGTGTCCGGCATTGACGTAACTCAGCTGGTGCGTGTTAATGTCGTATTCCGCAACGAAGAAGGTCACAAACCGCTCTCCCTGCGTGATGCGGTACACGGCTTTGTTTATTTCCTGCACGAAATCGTACAGATTCGTGCGCTTTTGAATCAGGGTATGAAAATTGGCCTGGAAGTTAGCCATCAACAGGGCCGCGCTTACCCCTTTGCCGGTAAAATCCCCGATGCAGAAAACGAGTTTACCGTCGTCAAACTCCTTGTAGTCGATGTAGTCTCCCCCAACCCCCAGCTTGGGCTGGTAAATGGTGCTGATTTCGTACGCATCTTTCCAGGGGAAATGCTCGGGGATGAGCATTTTCTGCACCTTGGCGCCAAGGTCCATATCTGCCTCCAGCCGTTCCTGCTCAATTTGCCGCCGGAAGAGGCGTTTGTTCTCGATGGCTACGGCAATTACGTTGGTGATGGTCGTAATGATCTGAACCCGCTCGAACTGGTCTTCCTCTTCTTCAAAATCGCCAATCAGGATGTAGGCAATCGGGCGCTCCTTGTGCAAGACGGGGACGACGTGCACGAAGTTGGCAAAAAAGGAGTCGGCCGGTTCGTCAATCAGACCCGGACGTTTGAACCGGGCCAGTTCTTTACCTAGGTCCAGCTCCGGTAGGGGAATACTGTCCAGGCCAATCTCCGACGCAACAATCCAGTTGTTGTCATTCGCACTATTGCGGACGAACAACGCCATGCGCCGCAGGCGCAGCTCCTTGCGGAGGAACACCCGGTACATGTCAAAAAGATCCTCCGCCGCCACGTTGTTGTTGATCGCCTGCGTAATCTGCAGCAGACGTTGGACTTGCAGTTGACGCAAGTGCAATTCTCGCTCTAGGCTCTGGATACGGGTTACTGGTCGTAGCATGTAGGGCGTAAAGATAGAATTTTGCCCGACAGGAGGAAACGAACTATTGGTCTACGATCAGACTAAAGCCAACCCCGTGAATATTCTCGATCCGGATGCGTTCGTCAGCCTTCAGGTATTTGCGCAGGCGACTGATGAAGACGTCAAGGCTGCGCCCCAGGAAATAGTCGTTTTCGCCCCATATTTTCTCCAGAATATCACCCCTTTCGATGACCTGGTCACGCCGCGTGCTCAGGTATTGCAGCAGTTCCGCTTCCCGTCGGGTCAGCCGCCGGGGGTCCTCCTCCCGGTAGCGTAACTGTAAGCGGTCGAGGTCAAAGGTATAATCCCCCAGCCGGCGCGGGTCAAAGGCGGGGGACGCCGGGCGCACTTTGTTGCGCCGAAGAAAAACTTCGATTTTCAGGATCAGCTCCTCAATGCTGAAGGGCTTGGTAATGTAGTCGTCCGCACCCAGCCGCAGGCCCTGCAGCCGGTCTTCCTTCAGGCTTTTTGCCGTCAGGAACAAAATGGGAACATCCTGATTCTTTTCCCGGATCCTCCGGGCCAGCTCAAAGCCATCCACCCCGGGCAGCATCACGTCCAGCAGGCAGAGGTCATAGTCGAAATTGCTGCGGTTGAGTTGTTCGATGGCGGCGTGGCCGTCGGGGCAGTGGGTAACGGCAAAGTCACTGAGCTCCAGGTTGTCCCGGGTTACGAAACTGAGGCTTTCGTCATCTTCTACGTACAGGAGGTGGGCTTTACTCATTTTAAGGGGGGGATAACGGGCGTAAGAAAAAACGTGAACGTCAGGGCCGACAAAGAAAAATAGCATCCGGTCAGGCAACCATTTTTCCGCGGTCATCATAGTGCAGGAGGGGCATTCGGAGGTGGAAGGTCGTGCCGTGGCCGGGCTTGCTTTCTACCCGGATCGTCCAGCCGTGCGCCCGGCAGATCTGGGCCACGTAAAAAAGACCAAGGCCAAATCCTTTAACGTCGTGCACATCTCCGGTAGGAACCCGGTAAAACTTCTCGAAAAGACGTTCCTGGTGCTCAGGGAGGATGCCAGGCCCTTCG
>JAUIIF010000468.1 GCA_030431945.1 Bacteroidia bacterium
GGTCTGACCTCCCGTGCGCGCTTCCGTGCGGATGGAGGGAATAAAAAAGCACAGCATGAAAAGAAGAAACTTCATCAAAACAACTGCCGCGCTGGCCGCCGCCGCCGCGCTTCCCGGCTGTGGTACGCCGAGCGCAGAAACAGCCGCCGAAGCCGCTCCCTTTGCCAACGGTTTCCGTACGGCCCACATCGGTATCGGTAATATGGGCTTTGAAGACCTCAAAGCCGTTGCCTCCCATCCGGAAGTAAAGGTTACCGCTTTGTGCGACGTAGACAGCAACTACCTGAAAGCCGCCAGCGAGCTCTTCCCGGAGGCAAAAACGTATAAAGACTACCGGATAATGCTGGCGGAAATGGCCGGTGATGTCGATGCCGTATTCGTTTCCACGCCCGATCATACGCACGCCCCCGCCTCCATGAAAGCCATGGAAATGGGCAAACCGGTGTACTGCCAGAAACCACTCACCCACCACGTTTCCGAGGCCCGCGCCATGCGCAAGATGGCTAAAGACAAGGGACTGACGACCCAAATGGGCATCCAGGTACACTCTTTCTACGACTACAAATTAGCCACCCTGCTCATCCAATCCGGCATTGTGGGCAAGATCAAGTCAGTACACGCCTGGTCTCCTAAGAACTGGGGCTACGACGGTCCCGCTCCGGAAGGTACCGACCCGGTACCCGACACCCTGGACTGGAACCTGTGGCTCGGCACCTCCGCCGAACGCCCGTACAAAGCCGAGGTCTACCACCCCGGTAACTGGCGGAAGCTGGTGGACTACGGCTGCGGCACCCTGGGCGATATGGGGGTCCACATCTTCGACACCCCTTACAATGCCCTGGCGCTGGACGTGCCGGATACCATCACGACGAATTGCCGCCCCCCGAACGGCTTCGGTTTCCCGGAAAACAACGTCGTCACCTACTCCTTCCCCGGAACGGCCTACACAACGGAGGAGTTCAAGTGGGTCTGGTATGACGGACCAGGCGCTCCGGAAAGTGACGTGCCGGAAATGAAATTGCCAAACGGCGACCCGCTCCCGGAGCAGGGCGCGATCTTTATCGGCACCGAAGGCACCTTCCTGCTCCCCCACTTCATGCAGCTCCCCAGCAAAATCGTTGCCGGGGAATACGTGGACATTTCGGCAGAAATCAAGGCCATCGAGGAAGAGCACGCACTGGCGGAGCCGGTACGGGACTACGCCTCCGAAAGTCCTAAGCATTACCACCAGTTCGTTGACGCCTGTATGGGTAAAGACGAAGTCACGGCACCTTTCTCCTACGCCGCCCGGCTGACGGAAACCATTCTGCTGGGCACCATTGCCGGCCGGTTCCCCGGCCAGACCCTGCACTGGGACAACGCTACGGCAAGGTTTAAGGAAGAGGAAGCTAACCAGTACCTGGACGCTCCCTACCGGGCATTCTAGTCCGACTTACTTCCGGCTCCACTCCCCGTCGACCATCCGGAGGAGCCCTCCGGGGTTCTCATCCCGCAATGCTGCGGGCAACGCCGCCTGTGGAAAACCCTGGTAACAGACCGGGCGGGAGAACCTGCGGATAGCTGCCGTCCCGACGGAGGTAGACTGCACGGCGGTGGTCGCCGGGTAAGGCCCGCCATGTACCATAGCGTCACTAACCTCTACGCCCGTTGGGAAAGCATTGAATATAAGCCGTCCGACTTTACGGGTGAGGACGGTAATGAGCCCACGATGGGCCTCCAGCTCTTCCGGGCTGCCGAACAGGCTGGCCGTCAGGTGACCGTGCAGGTGACTGGCTACCTGCAGCAATTCGGCTTCATCCGCAGCCCGCACGATCAGGGTCGCCGGGCCAAACACTTCTTCTTCCAACGAGTGATCGGCCAGGAAGTTAGTGGCGCTCGTCGTAAAGGCAGCAGTACCTACCTGCCGCTCCCCCTGGTCATCAGCGATCAGGACCTGGTCTACCTGCGGGTGATCCGCAAGCCGGGCTACGCCCGACTCGTAGGCATGGTGAATACCCGCCCCAAGCATGGTTCCGGGCGCGCACTCCCGCAGGTGGTTGGCCAGGCTGGCCACGAAGCGGTCACCCGCTTCACCTTCCTGCAGGAGCACCAGGCCCGGGTTCGTACAGAACTGCCCCACGCCCAGGTTCAGTGAATTTGCCAGTCCGGCAGCCAAAGCCTCCGTACCGGCACCAACTGCAGAAGGCAGGAGAAAAACCGGGTTGACGCTTCCCATTTCGGCAAAGACCGGGATGGGGGTATCCCGCCGTACCGCCAGATCGTACAGGGCCTTGCCGCCCCGCAGGGAACCGGTAAAGCCTACGGCCGTAATCCGGGGGTCTTGTACCAGGGCTGCGCCGACATCGTTCGTGCGGCCTTGCAGGAGGGAGAAGACGCCGCCGGGGAGCCCGGCCGCAACGACGGCCCGGCTGATGGCTACCCCGATCATTTCCGAAGTACCCGGATGCAGGGGGTGGGCCTTGACGATTACCGGGCAGCCGGCCGCCAGGGCCGAGGCCGTATCCCCGCCGGCGACGGAGAAGGCCAGCGGGAAGTTGGACGCGCCGAAAACGGCGACGGGGCCGAGCGGGATTTGCATTTGCCGCAAATCAGGCCGGGGAAAGGGCTGGCGATCGGGCTGGGCCGGATCAATCCGCAGGTCCTGCCAGCTTCCCTCACGGACTACCCTGGCGAACAGGCGGAGTTGGTTAACTGTCCGGCCGCGCTCGCCGGTGAGGCGGGCCGCTGGCAGCGCTGTTTCCGCAGTACAGCGTTCAATTAAGGCATCACCGAGGGTCATGATTTCGTCGGCGATCGCTTCCAGAAAGTCCGCCCGTTTTTCCGGGGCGAGGGCTGCGTAAGCCGGGAAGGCTGCCTCGGCCAGTTGGCAGGCCCGGGCAACCTCTTCGGCGGAGGCTTCGGCAAACCTGACGGGTAAGGCCAGGCCGGTAACGGGGTTAGTGGCCGAAAACTGGTTCGTGGCGGCGGCCGCTGGCTGCCCGGCAATGAGGTGTGCTCCGGAGAGGGTCATATGTTTTTCTTTAGGCAACGACATTAGTCAACGTGCCGATGGGGGGAATGGTTATGGAAATGCGGTCTCCGGCGTGCAGGGTGAATTCGTCGGGTGGAATGACCCCGGTCCCGGTAAAAAGTATTGCGCCGGCGGGAAAATGGAGCTCGCGGTACAGGTAGGCCACCAGCTCCGTCAGCTGACGATTCAGCTGATCGAGCGCTGTTGCCCCGGCAAAAACGGTTTCGCCCGCACGCTCAATGCTCAGGGAAATGGTGGTGGACTGCGGCAGCGGTGCAGCCGGTACGTAGAGACAGGGCCCGAGGGCGGTGGCACCGTCGTACGACTTTGCCTGGGGCAGGTAAAGGGGGTTTTCGCCTTCGATGTCGCGACTGCTCATATCATTACCGATGGTGTAACCGACAATTTTGCCGGACGAGGTAATGAACAGGGCCAGTTCGGGTTCGGGAACGTTCCACTGCGAGTCTTTGCGAATCCTGACCGGGTCATTAGGTCCGACGGTGCGGTAGTGAGGTGCCTTGAAGAAGAGCTCCGGTCGTTCCGCAGCATAAACGCGATCGTAAAAATCACCGCCGCCGGCGGCTTTGCTTTCTTCCATGCGGGCTTCACGGCTGCGCTTGTAGGTAACGCCGGAAGCCCATACTTCCTGGGTGCCGATGGGGGCTAGTAAAGTGGCCGGCGGAATTTGCCCGCCAGCCTCCGGCTTTCCCTCAGCCGCCAGTATACGGGCCGCTTTTTCGGCCAGGTCGTCGTCGTTAACGAAGTCGTCCCACTCCCCTTGCACCTGCGCGCTGCGCCCCTTATCCTGCAAACGTATTCCTGCGGTTGTCCGGAAAATTTTCATGTTACTAAAGTATAAAAGCGAGTAAAGAAAGAAAGAGGAAGGCCGACACCCCCAGCACGGCGCTCCCGAGGGCGTGCAGGCGGTACCCCTGATTGACGGTCATATCGCTCAGCTGGGTCACCACCCAGAAGAAGCTGTCGTTGGCGTGGGAAACGACGGCCGAACCGGCACCAATGGCGATCACCACCAAGGCCCGGGAGGCCGAACTGTCGTAGCCCATACTCTCCAGCAGGGGCAATACAATGGAGGCGGTGGTGAGAATGGCCACCGTAGAAGACCCCTGAGCGCTTTTGATGACG
>JAUIIF010000469.1 GCA_030431945.1 Bacteroidia bacterium
CAGCAGGTGCACCAGCAACGCCGCAAACGCGGCTATCGCGATGCTTCGATCGGGTAACAGAAGTTTGGCAATAACGGGAAGGATCGCCAAACCGGCCACTGGAACGACCCACAGACCGCTGTCCCATTCCAGCCAACTGCCGTCTGCCAGCCCGCCGACCGCCAGGCCCGCAAAGTTGCCGCCTTGAATCCAGTACCACACCACGTGCAGTCCAAAGCCAACCAACATTGCCGGGACCAGCCCGGAACCACGAATGGCCAGTCGCCGCGACAGGCGAGGTGTTGTTGTGAGCGAATCGTTTTCACCAGCAACCGAAGGCGCAAGCAGACCACCTAGCATCAACAGCCCCACACCCGCCAGGCCGGCGATACCGACTGACGCCCAGGCGTCCAGGACGATGTTGTGAGGATCCAGAATTTCTTCGCTGGCTTCGGCCGCTTTGTGAGTGAGGTACGCGTTCCGAAAGTTGCCCGGTCCCGCGCCAAAGATCGGATCGTCCTGAATCACTCCGGCAGCACCCAGCCAATACAGCAGGCGAAACTGTAAGGATCGAGGAGACTCCAAAACGACTTCTTTGTCGATCGCTCCTGTCAGTACGCCGGTCGTGACGACACCAACAAGGCCGCACAAACCGATCAGTAGAACGGGGCGCAGCTTTGTCATTGTCGCCTGACCTCGTCGCTGCAGTAGCAACAACGTCAGTCCGACAAAACCAGCGACCCATGCTGTGCGGCTTTTCGTCAGCAGTAAGCAATACGCAATCACAATTAATGCGAGCGTGAGTCCGGCACGGATAAGCATGCTGCGCTTAGAATCGCCAAAAGCCGACAGTACGTCGCTGGCCAGGATTAGCATCGCGACGACCAACAGCCCACCCAGCGAATTGGCCAACGCAAACGCGCCGATTGGTTCAGAACTCGCCAGCAATCGCTGCTCGAATAATTCCCGTTTGCGACCAGACGGCGGAATGCCGTGCCGCTGAAGTTCCTGCTGCACGACGGCCAATTCCAGCGGGCTTTTTGCTGCCGGGTCATAGTTGGGATTAATCACCGGCACCATGCCGCCGATTTCGGCCACGTGCGCGTCGATCAGCGCGCCCAGGCGCGCCACGATTTCCGGGTGCGCTTCGGCTACGTCGTTCATCTCCGTCAGGTCTTCGGTAAGATTGTAAAGGCGATAGGCGGGTTGACGATCCGGACCTTCGCCGTATTCTTTGATGCACTTGTAGTCGCCCGACCACGCCGCCGTCGAGGGCAGATTTCCCGGTGCCACCACGTAATGCGGAAAATGGCTGAAAATAGCTTCCCGCTTCAGCGGTTTTTGCTTCGTGATCAGGCTAACGAGGCTGAGCCCGTCGAGCTGTTGGGCGGGGTTGGGTGGGGTGCCGGTAGCCTCCAGGAAGGTGGGGTAGAAGTCGATGCTCTGGATCAGTTCATCGGATACGCTGCCGGGCGCAACGCGGCCCGGCCAGACAATGATCGCCGGCACCCGGATACCCCCGTCGTGAATGTTGCCCTTGCCGTGGCGCAGCGGGTAGTTGTTGGTCGGGAAAACGCCGTCGATGGTATTGTACATATTCCCGCCGTTGTCGCTAAAAAACACGATCAGGGTATTGTCCAGAATATCGAGTTCTTCCAGTTTGTCGAGCAGCATGCCCAGGCTCTGGTCCACCTTTTCCATCATGCCGCCCATAATCGGTGCATTTTGTTGGCCGCGCGGATCGGTTTTGGCGGTGTATTTATCGATCAGTTCCTGCGGGGCCTGGAAGGGGGCATGGACGCCGAATTGCCAGAAATTCAGGAAAAAGGGTTCGTCCTGATGCGTTTCCATAAAATCCATCGCTTCGTAGGTGATGCGGTCGGTGATGTACTCGTGCTCCGGCCCGTCGGGCAGGTTGGCAATGCGGTAAGGGGAGAAAAAACTGGGCGGACCGGGGTGCATCATACCGCCGATGTTAACGTCGAAGCCCTGCTGTTCGGGCCAGTATCCTTGCTGCCCCAGGTGCCATTTACCGATGTGGGCCGTCTTGTAACCATTCGTTTTCAAGGCTTCGGCAAGGGTGAATTCTTCGAGGGGGAAGAAAGTCCTCACGCCCTGCTGGACGACCTTTTGCCAGGGTGCACCCGTAGTGCGCACCAGGTCTTCGTCCGGGTTCGGAGGCAGGTGCCCCGCCGGGGTCGTCATGCCGAACCGCCCCGGGTGTTTGCCGCTCAGGATGCTGGCCCGGGTGGGGGAGCAGAGGGGGTTGGCGGCGTAGGCCCGGGTAAACCTCATGCCCTTTTTCGCCAACCGCTCCATATTGGGAGTCTCGTAATAGGCGCTGCCGTTTACGCTGGTATCCATCCACCCCATATCGTCCACCAGAAACATGACGATGTTGGGCTTGGCGGCCGGTTTTTTAGTGGCGGGGCCACAGGTGCAAAGGAGGCAGCCCAGCAGGAGCAGAGGGAGGGGACTATACTTGGACATGAAACATGGTTTGGGTTAACGGTTGGTGCGGGCGGAGGAGGGGGGATTTGGTGCAGGGAGCTTACACACTGGAAATGTATTCCAGTTCCAGAATGTCCTTCCCCGTTGTCCGTTCGTACAATTCGTAGATGATGCCATCCTTAAGGCCCACGCGGGGCACCAGCATGGTATCGCCACCGGCGTCTTCGAGCATCCGGATGTAGATTTCGGCGGCGGGAATGATCACGTCGGCCCGGTCGGGGTTAAGTTTCAGAAAAGACATGCGTTCCTGGTAGGTAAAGGCTTTGACGTAGGCGCTGATGGCCCTGATTTCTACCAGCGACATACTGGTCTTGCCCGTGCGGGAGGACAACTTGAACAGTTTGTTGATGTTTCCCCCGGTGCCGATGCCGGTAACCTCTCCGGCCTTGGCTTTCTTTACTTTTTTGAGGAAAGTCTGCATGCGGGAAAAGGTTTCTTTGCGCGCTTCTGCGGAGAGTTTGCGCACAGAGCCGATGCGGAATGACTGGCTGGCCTTCAGTTCCCGCCCGTCGTAGAGATTGAGTTCCGTGCTGCCGCCACCGACGTCAATGTGGACGGTCCGTCCGTTCGTCAGGTACGGGATGATGGCCTTGTTCAGCATCCGGGCTTCTTCCTCACCGGAAATGATGTGAATGTTTATCTGGGTGGTCCCTTCCAGCAGGTCTCTGATCTCCTGTCCGTTCTCGGCCTCGCGCATGGCGGAGGTTGCTACGGCGAAACTGGCGTCTACTTCGTAGAGGTCGATCAGCAGCCGGAAAGTCTGCATCAGCTTGGCGAACTTCTGGGTGGTTTTGGGTAAAATTTTTCCCTTTTTAAAAACGTCGTGACCAAGCCGGAGTGGGAAGCGCAGAAACTCGAGGCTCTTGAAACTGACCTTGTCGGCTTCCTCAAATACATTCACGATCTGGAGGCGAATGGCGTTGGAGCCAATGTCGATGGCAGCTAGCTTCATGGCGGGTGATTTACGGGGAAAGAGAGGGGGCGCGGGCGCGGGTGCAAGGGAAGGACGGCGGGCCGGCAACCCGGCGCTGCACCTCTTTTTTGCACCTGCGCACCGCCGCCCGTAGGGGCACAAAAGCCTAAAAGAACGACAAGTTGCTGAGCCCTCCATCCTGTGCCGTACTGCTTTGGACAGATATTAAATATTTATTTTTCAAAGTGACTTTTTGCAGGTGGGTACAGGATACCACGCGCTTGGCAGCGGCCTTATTATTGGCCAATAAATTGCAACACTTCACTTAAAGTCAACTGCCAAAAATTACCAGAATCATGATTAAATTTCACCCCTCAGGATTGCTGCGCCACAGCCTCCTGTTCTGTGCCTTGCTGCTGGCTGCCGGCTTGTTCGGGCAGCAGCGGGAGGTCAGCGGTACCGTAAAGGATACTGACGGCACGCCACTTATTGGTGCCACCGTTCAGGAAGTAGGAACGACCACGGGGACCGTAACGGACTTCGACGGCAAGTACGCGCTGTCCGTTTCCGGGCCTGCTGCAGTCATTGCGGTTACCTATACCGGCTATAAAACGATCCGCGAAAAGGTCGGCAATCGTAACGTAATCAACATTGACCTGGAAGGAGATGCACAGATTCTCGATCAGGTAGTGGTGGTAGGTTACGGTTCGCAGAAGCGTTCGGACATTACCGGAGCGGTAGCTTC
>JAUIIF010000470.1 GCA_030431945.1 Bacteroidia bacterium
TATTTTTGTGGAAGTGGATGCCAACCGCAACGTTTACATCCCCAATGTCTTCAGCCCTAATCGGGATGGCCGAAACGAAGACTTCCGCATCTTTGCCTGTCAGGGCGTAAGAAGCGTGAATTCCGTTCAGATCTTTGATCGCTGGGGAGGTCTGATGTACTCAGCGGATAATTTTGAGGCTAACTGCCTTGATGGTATCCAGTTATGGGATGGAACAGGCCGCAATGGTAAGCCAGTTAATCCGGCAGTGTTTGTTTACGTCATCGAAGTTGAATTCCTCGATAACGTAAAGCTCCTGTACCGGGGCGACGTAACGGTGCTGCGTTAAGGCTAGCCCGGTAACAACCGTTTTTAAACGTTTATAATCGAAAGTATTCGTATAAAAAACGAATTGCAGGGCAGCTTGGTACCAGGTTTGTCGCAGAAAATCGCATCGTTCACCAAAATTACAACGAGCATGACTGCGCCAGCTTTACTTGAAATACTTGATGCCCTGCGTGCCGGGGTGGACCCACGGACGGGAGAAACATTCACGAGAACCGAAAGCTGCCTGCGGGAGCCGGTGGTTCGGCGCGCCCTGAACCAGCTCATCAGGAGCATCGCGAAACCGGAGCCGGCTGCTAGCGCCGAGATTCCCGAGAAGGTTATTCAGAGCGCCTGTACTGCTTTACGGGAGTTGGGGTATTCGCCTTGCGTCACCCAGCTGGCCAAGATTTTTATCGGTAGTCGTTCCATTGCCGACCGTTCCCTGAAGGGTCTGCTGGCCTACAATAAATACCGGGGCTGCTATACCCGGCAACAAATTCATAACCAGCTGATGGAATTTCACCGTCAGTACCCGGAAGTGTTACTGGAGTTCCCGGAAAAGCACCAGCGAACCGTCCACGAGCCCTGGTTGGAGGTAGATTTCTTTCGGACTAAGGAGTTCGATCAAATGGATGAAGCTAAGGAAGCTGAACTGAAAGCGGCAGTGCGCGCCCTCGGTTTGCGTAAACAGGATGACCGGATACCAGCCTACATGGCTCAGGCACGTTTGAACTATCCACGGGCCTACGAACCGTGGGGACGGGATGAGCAGGCCCTGCTCATTGAAGCGATGTGCTACACGAATAGCCTGGATCGGCTGGCCCCACTTTTCGGCCGTACGGCCCGCTCGGTCGAGCGCATGGGGCAACGGCTTATTTTTGAAAGCAAGGGGGGGTGACCTTAGGGGGGAGCTCGCCCGCAATTGCAAGTTTGCAGACAAAACTACCGGTTGGTCCGCTGCGGCTAAAACAAAATTCGCTCCTTTGCGCAAGATTCCATACGGCAATCCGTCAGGATGTCGTTATGCAGATTGCAGCCGTGAAATCTTCACAATTGGCAAATTTTTGTATTTGTGATGAAAAAGTCTTAATTTCGCGGTCGCTAAACAATAAGCCGTTCTTAACTTCGGTTAAAGTGGCGTTAATGCGGTTTCGGCCGCGCTTCCACCATCCAATTTTTTTAAAAAAGCGGGAAACAACAAGCACTCAACGCTTCCTTTCATCATCTTCCCCAAATCACACGTTCCGTACAATGGCCTTTACTAAATCGCCCACTTTCAAGTACATCAAGAACTTCATCATCGGCGTAGGTGCCGCGATCGTAATGCTTGGTGCCCTCTACAAACTCCAGTCCTGGGAAATGCCCACGATCGCTGGCATTAAGTTTGACCTGATCACGATCGGCCTCGGTGTGGAGGCTTTGCTTTTTGCCCTTATCGGTATTCTCGGCCCCGACCCCGATTACTACTGGGACAAACTGTACCCCGGCCTGAGCAGCTACGATGCTGACGTGCAGCCCCTGTCTTCCGGCGGCGGCATGGCTCCAGCGCAGCTTAACGGCGAAGTAGTTGAGCAGCAGCTCGGCGGTATGTTGACCGAACTCCAGACCATGTCTAAGAGCATGAGCAGCCTGAAGGCCCTGCAGGACGCTGACTTCAGCGGTACCGGTGAGCAGATCCGCCAAATGGGTAACTTCTACGCTAAATTGAACGAGGCAATGGCTGACCTGGCCGCTACCTCCGAGGAAACCAAGGCCTACAAGCAAAACATGCAGAGCCTCAACGGTAACCTGACCACCCTGAACTCCGTCTACGGCAACATGATCAGCGCCATGCGCGGTCCTAACGCCTAAGCGAAGTCGCCCTAATCAATCTTTAATAGTCTGATGATCGCGGCGGCAGCCTGAAGCCCCCTGGCCTCGCCTGCCGCCGCGCTCGTTTCAAAAATATATCAATGTCAATTCCAAAGGAACCCCGGCAGTTGATGATCAACATCATGTACCTCGTACTGATGGCCCTGTTGGCCCTGAACGTATCTGCTGAGGTGATGAACGCTTTCCAGACCCTGGATGAGGGTAATCAAAACTCTATTGCTACGGTAAACGATCAAGTAGACGCAGCTGTAGAAAGCGTTAATGCGCTCCTCGAAGATGATTCGAAAGCGAAGTTTAAGCCAATTGTCCCCGCCATTGCTGAGGTACGTGCGGCTTCTGCTGAATTCAGCACTTACGTAGATCAACTGCGTGATCAGCTTGTCGATATGGCCGGTAACAATAACGGTGAACTCGACGAAGGTGATTACAAGGAAGATCACGGTATGCGCACGGTTCGAGGCAAGAAAAACAAGGATGTGACCACGCGTCTGCTTGTACTCGGCGAAGATGGTGCCGGCGGTGAACCCGGTGCCGGCGAGGAACTTAAAGCTAAGATCATCGAGACGCGTCAGAAACTGATTGATGCTTACACCAACTTGTTGAATGAGCATGGTACGACCATGGACCTTAGTGCTGATGAAATTCCCAAGCGGATTCAAAGCGTAGCACAGGATATGCCTTTCAGCATCGATGATGAGACCTGGCAAGAAGCGGGCCGCGATAGCTGGTCTGACTTTAAATTCGGCCATATGCCCGTTGCTGCGGTGCTGCCACTGATGTCGCAAATGAAGTCCGATCTGAAGGTTTCAGAAGCCAACATGGTAAACGATATGGTGAAAATCGCTGGTGGTAAAACCGTCGAATTTGACCAGTTTTTCCCCGTTTTCTCCGCAGACCGTAGCTACGTTATCGGAGGGGAAAAGATCACGGCTAAGGTTTCAGTAGGTTCTTACTCTTCCAGCCTTGATCCTGCTAACGTTGACCTGCGGGTAAACGGGCAGCGCCTTAAGGTAAATGCTGACGGTACGGCAGACTTCTCCATTACCGGTTCCGGAACCGGACAGAAGACCCTGACTACCTCAGTTGCCGTTACCAACCCACTTACGGGTGAGGTTAAGGAAGGTAAAGGAACCTTCACTTACGAAGTAGGACAGCGTTCCGTTTCCGTCTCTGCCGATAAGATGAACGTATTCTACATTGGCGTAGACAACCCCGTAACAGTAGCTGCTGCCGGAGTTGCCTCCGGTGATGTCCGGGTAAACGTAACGGGTAATGCCCGTAAGAAGTCCGGTAACAACACCAACTTGGTCGTTGAGGGTACCAGCCAGGGTGATGCTAAAGTTGTCGTGACGGCTAACGGTCAAAACCTCGGCTCCTTTGATTTCCGCGTGAAGCGGATTCCCGATCCCATTCCGATGGTCGGCCAGTCTAAAGGTGGCAAGATTGCTGCTAACGTCTTCAAGGCGCAGCAAGGACTCTACGCTTTCCTGGAAAACTTCGATTTTGAAGCCAAATGTGGTATTGTAGGATACGAACTCGTATACGTACCCCAGCGCAGAGATGCGGTGCGTAGTACTAACGGAGGCGGTAACTTCACTTCCGGCTCGAAAGCATTGGTAACGCGTGCCGCGCCAGGTGACACTTACTACATGCAGAACATCAAAGCTTCCTGTCCGGGAGACGCAGTTTCCCGTGACATCGGTACCATGGTGTTTGCCATCCAGTAAATTTCGTTAAGTCTGCCGGCTTACTTGGATAAGCCGGTGAAAAAACGGATTTTTGCGAGCCTCCGGGAAAATGTCCCGGAGGCTTGTTTTTTTTTCGGCTCGTTACACTACGTCCGTTACCTGCGGCGTTCACTCCTAGTAACAAGTCATATCCCTTAATCATTACTTCCCATGAAGGCAGCTTTCAAACTGGCCCTCCTCCTCCTTCTCGGCACTTCTACCGCCCTGGTCGCCCAGCGC
>JAUIIF010000471.1 GCA_030431945.1 Bacteroidia bacterium
CGTCAGCCTGAGCTTCCTGGCGGA
Source organism: Bacteroidia bacterium (assembly GCA_030431945.1). Classification (GTDB taxonomy): domain Bacteria; phylum Bacteroidota; class Bacteroidia; order Chitinophagales; family Saprospiraceae; genus Neolewinella. The sequence goes on from JAUIIF010000471.1 coordinate 25, forward strand.
CCGGGCGTTCAACCTGCCGGAGAGCATCAGCTTCCTGCAAGTCCGGGCCAACTGGGCCCAGGTCGGCAATGACACGGATCCTTACCGGACCAGTTCTACCTTTGTGGCCCAAACCCCTTTCGGCGGCCAGCCCACCTTTAGTGAGCAAGCTGTGCTGGCAGCGCCTGACCTGTTGCCGGAGCAAACCACCAGCGCGGAAGTGGGAGTAGACGTGCGCTTCTTCGACGACCGCGTGGGGCTGGACCTGACGTATTTCCGCCAGACGACCGAGAATCAAATCCTGAGCCTGCCCGTTCCTCTTTCTTCCGGTTACCGGGAGCAGATTGTAAACGGGGGCGAGGTAAGTGCTGCCGGCCTGGAAGCGGTACTGCGTCTGCGCCCGGTCTGGAACAATAAATTCAAGTGGTCGAGCCAGTTTAATTTCAGTACCAATAAAGCCACGGTGGAGGCACTGCCCGAGGGGGCTGAGCGCTTTACGCTTGCCTACAGCCGGGTGTACAACTCCGTAAACCAGACGGTCTTCTTCATCGTCGAAGAGGGTGGAGAAATTGGTGATATCTGGGGGACGGGCTACCTGCGGAACGAAAATGGAGACCTGGTGCTTAACAGTAGCGGTGGCTTCATTGAGGACAATACGCTGAAGAAGCTGGGGAATGCCAATCCGGACTTTGTCCTTGGCTTGCAGAACAACTTCCGCGTGGGGAATTTTGACCTGGGGGTACTGCTGGATTGGCGGCAGGGTGGTCAGCTCGTGAGTCGGACGCTGGCCCTGGCCGGCGTAGCCGGCCAGCTCATCGAGACGGCGGACCGCCCGGAAGGCGGTATTCTGATTGAGGGCGTCCAGAACACCGGAACCAGCGAAAATCCGATCTACGTACAGAACACAACCCCCGTCTCCGCCGAAAGCTACTACCGTAGTTTTTACAACCGCAACCACGAAGAGAACAACATGTACGACGCCAGTTACCTGAAAATCCGGGAAGTGTCCCTCACTTACCGGCTGGGGCAGGAGCAGTTGGCGGACAGCTTCCTCCGGGGGCTGGGCAGCCTCAGCGTCAGCCTGACCGGCCGGAACCTGTATGCCTTTACCTCCATCCCGCACTTTGATCCGGAGCAGTTTGCGATCCAGGGGCAGAACCTGGTGGGTGGGGTAGAGGACATTACCTATCCTTCGGCCCGGTCCCTGGGCATCAACGTAGGCGTAGAATTCTAAGTCGCCCGGGCCTGCGCCTGCTCCTTCTTCCCTTTTCCGGCACCTGCGTCCGCGCCCACAATTGCGGAAACCAGGGCCGCCCCATCAATAAAGCAACCATGAAAAAAATTATTGGACTACTGTCCGTACTCTTCCTCTTCGGTGCCTGTACCCAGGATTTTACGGCCATCAATACCAACGAAAATGCCCCCAGTGCGGTGCAGCCGGAGCTCTTGCTACGCCAGGTGATCTACGGTTACGGTGACGCCATGAGCTACGAAGGGTTTGTAGCCGGTAACCTGCTGAGTCAGCATTTTGCCATGATCGATTTTAACCTCTTTGACCGGCACGCCCTCAGCTCTCCCCAGGAAGGGGGCAATCCCTGGCCGCTGTTGTACACCGCCCTGCGGGACAATGAGACCATCCTCGACCTCAGCCGGGAAAACCCGGCCCAAGCCGTCTACGAAGGCCCGGCACTGATCCTGAAAGCCTACCTGGCCATGAACCTCACCGACCTGTTCGGGGATGTGCCTTACTTCGAAGCGTTCAAGGGACGCTCCACGGGCGTAACCACCCCTGCGTACGACGCGCAGGAAGACATCTACCTTGCCGCCGGCGGCATCCTGGATAACCTGGCCCGGGCGGTCACCGTCATTGATGCCTACCAGGGCGCACAACCCCTGCAGGGTGACATTATTTATCAGGGGGATCTCGAAAGCTGGGTCCGTTTTGCCAACAGCCTGCGGATCAAAGCGCTGTTACGGATTGCTGACCGGGTGGATCCGGGGCAGGAAATTCAGGAGATTGTCAGTAGTGGCCGCTACCTGCAGACGAACGCACACAACGCCGCCTTTGATTTTGCCGCCGGACCTCCCAACAGCTTCCCGTTTGCTACCGCCCGGGTCGGCATCTTTAACGTCTTCCTGATGTCAGCAACGGCCGCCGGACTCTTCAATGACCTGGCGGATCCACGGGTGAGCACCCTCTACCGCCCGAGTGCGGCGAACAACGACTTTAACGGCATCAGCAACGGGATTGATGCTTCCAGTGCTATTGTTCCGGACAGCTACGCCCGGCCGGGCATGATCTGGCGGGAAAATACCGGCGATCTTGATTTTAATTTCCTGACGGCCTGGGAGATGGATTTTTGGCTGGCCGAAGCTGTACTCAGGGGGTATTTGACGGGCGACGTTAAAACCCATTACGACGCCGGGGTAACCAAAGCCTTTGCTTACTGGCAAACGGAGTTGCCGGCAGCTTACCTGACGACCGGTCCGGCTGCTTTCCGTGCCGAAGCTGCCTGGGAGCAGATCATCACCCAGAAGTGGGTAGCGAGTATCGGCAACGCCTACGAAAGCTGGGCGGAATGGCGGCGCACGGGCTTTCCGGCCCTGCGGCCGGTAGCCGCCAGCCTCAATGCCGGCCTGTACCCCGTCCGGATGCCGTACCCGAGTGACGAACAGGCGCTTAACTTCACCAATTACCAAACTGCTGCCGCCGCTACGGATAACAATTCGGTAAACGTCCGGGTATGGTGGGATGTGGAATAGGCTGCGGCCGGGAGAAGACACCATTTCAAGCAGCACCCGGCGGGAGGGAGTCGGGCGTTGAAAATCACCAGACCTTTACCGCCTTAAAAAACAGTACGTTATTTCCACTACTACGTTACAATGGTTGTTAGTCGTCGGTTCCAGCTTGCTGCTCTTTGCAGTGGCGCCGCTGGCGCGCACCGCCGGCGCATTTTTCGGGGGGCAGCAAAAAGACCGCTCGCCGGGGCTCCTGGCCCTGATCAGCAGTCTGGTAATCAGTTGGTTGTTTGCCAAATCCATCACCAATGCGGCTAACCTGGGGTTAGCTTTCGGGATCCTCGGCGGCGTTGCCTACGGCGCCTACTACCTCAGCTTCGGGGTGGCGGGCTGGGTGATTTACCGCATGCGGACCCAGGGCGGTTTTACCAGCATCCATCATTTTCTGCTGTCCCGTTTCGGTCGTGGTGCCACCTTGTTGTTCACACTGCTCATTTGTTTCCGGCTGTTCAACGAAGTGTGGTCCAATACAATGGTCATCGGTAGTTATTTCGGCGGGGTGGGGGAGCCGGCCTATTACCTGGCCATTCTGGTGTTTACGGGGCTGACGCTGGCCTATAGTCTTAAGGGCGGCATGTCGTCGAGTATTTTGACGGACGTGATTCAAATGGCCTTTTTTGGCCTGCTGATCACCGTTATCCTGCTGGCCATCTTTCCGGCCATCGATTATGAGCCGGGGCCCGTACTGAAAAGCAGTGAATGGAGCCTGGCCGCGGGCGGGAACCTTCTGCTGGTGGCCGTGTTGCAGAGCCTGAGCTACCCTTTTCATGATCCGGTCATGACGGACCGGGGGTTTCTCAGCGATCCGCAAACGACCCTGAAGGCATTCCTGTGGGCCATGCCCATCGGCTTTTGCTGCATTCTGCTGTTCAGCGTGGTGGGTATTTACGGCGGAATCGCCGGGGTGACCGGCCAGGCACCGGTGGAAGTGGCCAAGCTGCTAGGCACCCCGATCTTGCTCGTGATGAACTTCATCATGGTTACTTCCGCAGCGAGTACCCTTGATTCCACCTTTACCAGTTTTGCCAAACTTGCCATTGTGGATATGGGCGGCGGCGCGCAGGTGCCGGGTAAAGATAACGGAGCAGGGAGTGTCCGGCGCGGCCGTTGGGCCATGGTCTTGATTACTTTGCTGGGGACCATTCCGGTGTTTTTAAGTCCGGAAATCCTTTCCGCTACCACCATTTCGGGGGCCATGGTGGCTGGTTTAGCTCCGGTGTTTTGCCTGTGGCGCCTACCGGCGCCTCCCCTCAGCTTCTGGTTGTCGGTCGGCTTCGGGCTACTTTGCGGCCTGTTGCTCGTGGTCGGCTGGTGGCCGGCCTGGCTGACCGTCTCCA
>JAUIIF010000472.1 GCA_030431945.1 Bacteroidia bacterium
AAAAAAGAATACACCTTTAAGCAAATCATCAAGGTGGTCCAGTCCATGCCCAACCAGTCGGGCATCATCTACGTCCAGAGTCGAAAATCTGCCGAAGAAATTGCGGAGACCCTGCGCGTTAACGGCGTTAAGGCAGCGCCCTACCACGCCGGTCTTGACCCTAAGACCCGTTCCAGAACCCAGGATGAATTCCTGATGGAAGACGTTGACGTGATTTGTGCCACCATCGCCTTCGGGATGGGTATCGATAAGCCGGATGTTCGTTTTGTGATTCACTACGACATCCCCAAGTCCATCGAGAATTACTACCAGGAAACCGGCCGGGCCGGCCGTGATGGTATGGGGGGCAGCTGCATTGCCTTTTATGCCTACAAGGACATCCTGAAGCTGGAGAAATTTTTGCGGGATAAACCACTGATGGAACGTGAGATGGGCGCCCAGCTCATGCAGGAGGTAATGGCCTATTCCGAAACGACGGCTTGTCGGCGTCGTTTCCTCTTACACTATTTCGGTGAGGAATACGACGAAGCCAACTGTGATAAGATGTGTGACAACTGTCGCCATCCGAAAGAACGGTTCGAAGCGAAGGACAAGGTAACGGAAGCCCTGAAAGCCGTGGTTGAACTGGACCAGAATTACCCGCTTAAAACCCTCATCGAATTCGTCCTGGGCAAGGAGACGAAGCAAATGAAGGACTATAAGTTTACGGAGCGAAGCGGCTTCGGGGTCGGCAAAGCGGACGACGAGGTCGTTTGGAGTTCTGTTTTCCGGCAGGCCCTGCTTAATAATTTGGTGCGCAAGGACATCGAATCCTACGGAACGATTAAAATCACCGAAGAGGGAGAAGCCTTTTTGAAAAAGCCGGTCAGTTTTCAGATTCCCATCGATCATGACTTTGAGAAGGAACTGGCCCAGGACATTCAGGAGGCAGCAGATGATGCGCGCGCAGTAGTGCTCGATGAAGCCCTGCTTCTTGCGTTGAAGGATTTGCGCAAGAAAGAGGCTAAACGACTCGACATTCCCCCGTTCGTGATCTTCCAGGACCCTTCCCTGCACGAAATGGCTACCCGGTACCCGATTTCGATGGAGGAGATGAAGAACGTTCAGGGCGTCAGCATCGGCAAGGCTAAGCGCTACGCGACACCTTTCCTCAGCCTGATTGAACGGTACGTCGAGGAAAATGACATCACCCGGCCGAACGACTTTGTGGTAAAGCAGGTAGCGAATAAATCCAAGAAAAAAGTCAACATCATTCAGGCCGTTGATCGTAAAATTCCTCTGGAAGACATTGCTTCCGGCAACCAGTTGACTTTCGATGAGTTGATGGAAGAAATGGTCTCTATCGTTCTTTCCGGCACTAAGCTCAACATCGATTATTACATCGAGGACGAAGTGGATGAATACAGCCTGGAAGACACTTACGATTATTTCATGGGTGCCGAAACGGACGATCCTGACATTGCTTTCCAGACCCTGAAGGAGGAAGATGTCACCATTGAGGAGATCAAGCTTGTACGCATCAAGTTCCTGAGCGAAATGGCCAATTAGCGAAAGCGACCGGATGAAGGCAGGGGTAATCTTTCCCTGCTTTACCCCTCAGCTTTGCACCTGCGACCGCGCCAGAAATTTCCTATTCCGGTCATAACCTTGATCTGAGGCACAACCCGTGGCTGCCAAAACTGGAAATGCTGGTTGAATTTACGACTTTTGCGGTCCAGTCAAAAATTCGCCATGAGCCAGCCGACGTTCTACCCCCTAACCATTACTGCCGTCAGACCAGAGACGGACCAGGCCATCACCGTTTGCTTCAAGCCCGCTGCCGCGGATGCTGCTCATTTTGAGTATGCGGCCGGCCAGTACCTGACGCTTAAATTCCTGCTCAATGGCAAAGAAGAACGGCGGGCCTACAGCATGTGCTCTGCACCGCACGATGAGGAAATCGCCGTAACGGTGAAAAGAGTCAAGGGCGGCATTGTCAGTAACCACATTGCGGACCACCTGCAGGTTGGCGATACCGTAGACGTGATGCCACCCCAGGGCCGCTTTCTGGCCAAGCCCGACCCGGCGGCCCGCAAAGATTACTACCTTTTTGGGGCCGGTAGTGGGATTACGCCACTCCTTTCTATTCTGCGCACCATTCTCGAGGAAGAGCCCAAATCCAAGGTTTACCTGCTTTACGGCAACCGCAATGAGCAGAACATTATTTTCGCCGACCAACTCAAAGCACTGGAGGAGCAGTATGCCGGTCAGCTCTTCGTGCGGCACACCCTTTCCAAGCCCAAGAAGTATAAGGTGGGCGGCCTCAAAGGTCTGTTTACCGGAGGTAAGATAAAATGGCCGGGCCAGGTAGGCCGGATTGACATCAAAGCTGTACAACAGTTTTTGGCGGACCACGCCGGTGACGTAGACGATAAACAATACTACATCTGCGGTCCGGGCAAGATGATCGACAACGTGGAACAAGCCCTGTTAGGGCTGGGTATTAAGAAAAAATTCATCCACAGCGAGCGATTTGTTTCCGCAAATGCCGTACGCAAAGAGGCCCCGGCTCCAGGTCCGCTAAAAGGCGGTAAGGTGGTGGCCCAACTGGGAGGAAAAGAAATCACGGTGGAGCTGAAACCGGGGCAAACCATCCTCGATGGTTTACTGGAAGAAGGAGCTACCCCACCCTACAGCTGTCTGGCCGGTGCCTGTTCCACCTGCATGGCCAAGGTGAGTAAGGGCGGCGTTAAAATGGATGTGTGTTTTGCCATTGACGATGACGAAATCGCCGAAGGGTATATTCTTGCCTGTCAGGCTCATCCCACCACGCCTGAAGTCCACGTAAATTTTGATTAGACGGGGCTGGGGACATACAGACGTACGGTATTTAAAAGTTTCGTAACGGCGGCAAAGACAACTTAAACGGTAAAAAATGCGTATTTTACTTGAGTTTGCTATTGACTTTTTGCCATCCCTGGCGTCTTAATACTGCCCAAGTTCTTTTCATCATGCACCGTTGTCTCCACTCTTTGCCGCTGTTGCTGCTGCTCGTGCTGGCCTTTACGGGCTTGCCGGCACAAACTCGCGTAAACAGCCCCGGCCTTGATACGCCACGCGAGGTGGACCCGCTACTGCGCCCGGACGGAAAAGAGTTGCTCTTTACCAGAACCGACTACGCAAAGAACAAGGGTGCGGATAATGCGGCGGACATCTGGATGATGACCCGCTACGCCGATGGTTCCTGGGGGCGGGCGTTAAACCCGGGCTCGCCGATCAATTCCTTTGCCCATGACCGTGCCCTGGCTTACAGCCCGGACGGGTCGCGCCTGGCCGTGCTCCGCACCGGCACGGCGAGCTACGTAGAATTATTGGAGTCCAGTGGCCGGAATTGGCGTATTCTGGATACCTGGCCGCTCCCCGAGGGGGTAGCGCCACGGTTTGACCTGACGTTTGACCCCAACAGTCAACAATTAATCTACAGTGCTTACGATGGCGGCAACCTCGATCTTTACCGCCGGCAGGCGCTGCCCGGAGGAACCTGGGGAGCCGCCACGCCACTCTACGCGGCCAACGGGCCGGACAATGAAATGTCCCCCACACTGGCCCCCGATGGCCGGACCCTTTACTTCCGCAGAAACGGCTCCCAGTGGTTCCGGCAGGACGCCCCTGATAAGCGCCCGGTAAGCGTTACCATTCCCGGCAGCGTCCTGCAATTCAGTGTTTCTTTACTGCAAGAAGAGGTTATTGCCACGCTGCCCGGTAGTGGCGGCGGCAAAGATTACCTTGCGGTACTGCCCGTCGCTCCGGCAGACCTCCCCCCGCCCGTCTCCCTGGTCAGGGGCTACCTCTCCGGGCCACCCGCCCCCGGCGAACAAACGTCCAGCGTACCGCTGCGAAACGGCACTGCGCTGACTATTCGTCCGGATGCCCTGAATCGTTACAGTGTTTTCCTCCGGGACGGCGAAGCGCTTGCTGCTACTCCTCCCCTGCAGGGCCTTACCCCGGGTAACCGGGCGAAGGGAAGCCTGGCCGCTACCGGCAGCACGGGCTCGAGCCTGGCCGCCGACCGGCAGCAGCTGGAAGCAGGAATAGCCCGTCGCCAACGTGAACTGGACCGACTCGACGCAGAACGCAAGAAATACGACCTGGTCGCC
>JAUIIF010000473.1 GCA_030431945.1 Bacteroidia bacterium
GATCAACTGCCTCCTGAACAGCAGCAGGAAATGCTCGTCATCATTACCGATGTGGAAATGTAATCCTGGCAACCCATTTCCAAAATTCCTAAATCTGGGGGTAAGATTATGCGTAAAACTGTCTACGATAATTTTCTCGTTCTCCCCCACATTTGCTATCGACAAGAAGAGATACGCTTCTCCACCAGCTTCAAAAAGTCATGTCCTTAAACCTCCCCGATTTCATTGTTTCCGGCAATCAGACCGTAGCGAGCAGGCAACGCGCCAGGCGTGCTGCGGTGGTACTGGGAATGCCCAAACATAAGTGCCGGTTTCACGGGATATGTCGCATTGAAGAATATCCGCTGAATAAGCAATCCGTTGGTTGCGATGGCCCGGACGTAGTTCCGGGGTGGTTACTCCGCCCCGAACCGAACTTTTGTGTCCTGCTGATGGAACGTGGCCGGTTGCCGAAGGAGCGAGAAAGCTATCACTTTTCACGGACCAGGATAAGGCTGGGTATTTCGCAGGAGTTATCTGCCTTTTACCGGCCTAAAAATGGACAACGGCTATACCTCAGACGGGGAGCGTACTCCTTGCAGCTCACCCCAGACCATTACCTGGTACAATTGCCGTTGGGTACCCATTCTCATCAGGAGACACGGGTAGCACCAGCTTAAGTATAAATAATCCGGGAGTGCCGAAAACCGGAATTTCGAACAGAGTAGGCATAAAATTCTTACCCCATGCTTTTCATTAAATCCTTTTTGTTCGCCACCGCCATTTTCACTGCTCCAACTGCCGTTCAGCCCGCTGAGACCACGCCTACCGACGTGCTGGCCGGACTCGAAATCGAACGCATCGTTGGCGAGGACGAAATCTGCTACCGTACGACGGTAGACGTTACGGTTGGCTCTACTACGGTAGAAACCGAAGTTGAGGCTTGCGCCGAAACCGCCAGCCAGGCGATGGCAGAGTTTCGGGAAGCGGTGGAGGAAACCCAGCAGTAATTCCTCTGACCCGAGGTGAAGAGAAATACGGTAAGCAATACTACCCAAGAATTATTACCTCGTACGTCCACCACTGGAGCGTACACATTTACTTACCCATAATAATCGTGTTATGAAACTTGGTTTTATTTTCTCTTTACTCCTTACCGGAAGCGTGAGCTTCCTTGGCGCTGCCACAGTTGCACCTGCTGACCTTGCTCCGGAACTCAATACTTCTGAACTGGTCATCACCAGCTACATCAATGCAGAAGATGAGGTCTGTTACTCCGCTACCGTCGCCGTTGACGTTGGCCCCGTAAGCGCAGACGTGGAGGTATCCGCCTGCGGTGCTACTGCAGAAGAAGCATGGGATGATTTCCAGGATGCTTTGCTTGAGCCCTTCAAGTAATTGGCACGCCCTGTAATCCAATCAGTACGTATTGCTGGTACTGGCTTCGGCCAGTTCCGGTGATGCGTGCTGATTTTCACTTGCTTTCGTCCATTTATTCATTTGGGCATCCACTACGGGATTGTCCATTAATCATTCAACATGAAAAATATTGATTTCTCCACGCTGTCAGTGCCTCTGCCCTGGCCCAAAGTATGCTTCGTCTTACTGTTTGCTGCCTTTTGCTCAGCTACGGGTTTTTCGCAGTCGCAAAGTATTGACCCCAGCCAGGGTTTAGTCGTTAACTACCTCCTGACCGTGGGCCCGGTAGAGGCTCCCAAAAGTGCCTTCATTACTCCGCTGCACGTAAAGGATGGTCGTTCCGTCTACGTCATTGATAGTGATAAGGCTGCGGGGGTAAAGCATACGACGGATGCAGCCGGGCAGATAAAAACAAACATTACCCTTGACGATGAAGAAGGCCGTTTATACTATACGGACCAAAACACCCAACAACTCATTTCCAGAGAATTGGTGGTAGACCAGCCAGTTCTCGTCAAAGAATCCATCCCTGACTTTACCTGGAATATCACTCAAAAATCCAGGGAAATTGCCGGCTATCAATGTTTTGAGGCTACTACTGAGTTTCGCGGCAGAAACTATTCGGTGTGGTTTACCCCCTCTCTTCCACTTAACGCCGGCCCCTGGAAGTTTTCGGGGCTCCCCGGTTTGGTATTGGAAGTAAACGATCACGTAGGAAAATTTAACTGGTTCTGCCAATCGATCAAGCCACTCGATCAGGTTCAGGCGGAAGCGATCAGTCCTCCTACGGGAAAAAAAATGCTGGACTTCCCCACCTACTTCGATCTTAACCTGGAAAAATTCAATGCCTTTTTTGAGCGTATGGCCAGTCATCCGGGCATCACGGTTTCCAAGCCTGGTACCGAAGGCTTTATGGAGCGCACGAAATAATCAATTATGTTACGCTTACGATCCTTCTTTCTGTTCGTGGCCTTTATTCTCTTCACGCAGCTGCTGCTAAGCCAGCAGCTAACCGGCGTAGTCTTAGCCACGACGGAACTGCCAAATGCCCAGGTGTTATTACGGACTGAAGATGCGATCGTCGGATTTGCCATGACGGACAGTGAGGGACAATTTACCCTGGACCTTAAGCGGGCGGAAGTTTCTTCCCGCATCGAAGTTCGTTTTTTCGGCTACGCAGACTGGTCCCGCGAACTCTCCCGGATTGACACCAGTCAATTGCTGCGGGTTGTTTTACGGGAGGAGAACATTGAGCTGAACGAAGTTGTCGTCTCGGCAGCTTCCCTTCCCCAGATAAATAAAGGAGATACCCTCATTTACAATACGGATGCCTACCGGGATGGCTCCGAAAGGAAGATTGAAGAAGTTATTGCCAAGCTTCCCGGCGCAGAAGTCGACGAAGCAGGTAACATAAAAATAAAGGGTAAAGCTCTGGGACGAATCCTCGTAGACGGAGAAGACCTCTTCGATAAAAACTATAAACTGTTATCAAAAAATGTCCCGGCCGATTTCGTTAACCGAATCGACGTTATGGACAACTATCACCAGGATGCTCTGGTGGGAGACTTATCTGAAAATAAGGAGACGGTACTCAACTTACACCTTGACCCGGACAAAAAGCGCCCGCTTTTCGGTGAAATAAACGCGCAGGTCGGCAACGCGGGTACGAGGGCGGCGAACGGGAGCCTCTTCCGGTTGGGCAGCAAAATGAAAACCGTAAATTTTTCCGATTATGGCACCCTGGGGGAAGCATCTTCCGTTGGGGTAAACCTGCTTTACCGCAGCCAGGGCTTAGGCAGCAGGATACCCACAGGCGTCAGACCGGTCTTGCGTTCCGAAGCAAGCCGCCAGCACCGCCTGGTGAGGCCCGTAGACTATTTGGATAATGAAGCCTACGGTACGGCACAGACGCTGCTCTTCCCCGTAGGGGAGAATGCTAAAAACCGTCTTATTTTCAATGTATCCGGTGAAAATTACCAGCTCTCGGATGAGCGGCTACGGGAAAATATTGCCCTAACCACGGTAGACTCCTTCCGCCAGGAAAATGACTATGGGTATCGCTCCCGGCGGTTTTGGCTCGTCAATGACTTTGACGTGTTACTGTCGCCCAAAAGCCGCTTCGATGTCCGGCTCAGTGTCACTGGTGCTGATAACCGGGCCCTGGTTAGAACTACAAACGAATTTGTAGGGGCTGACACCCTGGACAACCTTGGCACCACGTTGGAAGAGCGCCCCATCAGCTACCTCGCCAGCTTACGCTACGTCCACCGGATCAACGACGAAATGGCCCTGCGGATAAACGGATCGCTAAAAAAGGAGGACATCGATCAATGGCAACAATACCAGGGCAGCGTTTACCAGATTCTGCCGGATTTACCGGCGGCTCCTGCGCTAAGCCAGGTATTTAATCAAGACCTTACGGAAGCTAATGCGGAGGTGAATGTACTGCAGATCCTGAAAGCTTACCAATTCAATTATACGCTGGGGCATCGTAACCGTCAGGTAATTTCCGGGGTAGGGCTGGCGGAGGCAAGTCAGCAGAACACCCCACTCAACACCTTTAACTACCTGCTGCAAGAGACTTATTTAACGACCTCCGTCCACCGGGATTATGGCAAAGTAAATGCCACGGCCGGCCTTACGATCTCTTATTTCGGGCTGGACGCAGACCAGGCAGACCGGGAAGCAGCGAAAAAAACCTTTCGCTGGGCCGCACAGCCTAGCTTTAATCTCGAATA
>JAUIIF010000474.1 GCA_030431945.1 Bacteroidia bacterium
ATGGTCTGGTTCGGGAAAGTCTTGAACGTATAGGTGATCAGCCGGCTGAATACGGCCAGCCCGACCAGGCAGCCCAAGCCAAACATCGCCACGACGAGCAGCGCCCCGCTATCTCCGGAAGCCAGGCCACGTACGGCCGTAAAGACAACGGTGTACATGCCGAGCAGCAGGAGAATGAACGAACCGGAGATGCCCGGCAAGATCAATGCGGAAATGGCAATAGCTCCGGAGACGAACACCAGCACCGGATTGGTGCTGCCGGCCAGTGGATTAATGGTCGTAAGCAAAAACGCAGCTACGGCGCCTGCCAGGAGCAGTCCTGCGGTAGTCAGGTTCCAGCGCGTGATTTGCCGGCCGATGTAAACGGCCGAAGCGACGATGAGCCCGAAAAAGAAGGCCCAGACCACCGGCGGGTACTTGTCCAGCAACTCCGTGATGGAATAAACGGCTACCCCCAGGCCAATGACCATGCCCAGGCCCAGCTGCACGATGAACCCGCCGTCAGCAGCTTTCCAGGCCGGCGCCAGTCCGTCGCGGCGCAGCGTACCGATGACTTCCGGACCAAGAATGCCGCCAATGGCCCGCAGCAGCCTTTCGTAGATGCCGGTAATAAAGGCAATCGTACCCCCGCTGACCCCCGGAATAGCCTCCGCAATGCCCATGGCCATTCCTTTCAGAATCGTGGAAAAATTCATCTGCTGATTTTTTTTTGAGTTGGCTTATTTACCCGCTTTTACGGCGGCGTACATGGCTTCAATCTGTTCCAGGTTGAAGGTGCCGTCGAAAGCATTCTGGAAGACGAATTCCTTGTCGCCGACGTAAACAATGTGCCGGAAACCGTAGAGCTCGGTAGAATCGATCAGGTTGCGGAAAACAAACCCCTGGGGTTCTTCGTGGACGATGCTTTCGAAGTAACGGTTGTCCCGCACCAGCTCAAGCTGTTCCGCCTTCAGGCGGGTCATGTCGTTCGTACTGGCCTGACTGCCAAGCACCTGGATGGAGTAGTTGTCGGCCAGGCTCTTGATCGTTACGTCCTGCATGATGCCGGAAAGATTGGAGGAAACTACCTTGGCACTGTCGGGGGCTAAAATGGAAACCGGGACGTTGTACTTCATCAGGTCCAGCTCCTGCCAATTCTGGGCGGGGTCGCTGGTGCAGGCAAAGCAGGTAAGAGCAAAGAGCAGTAAAAAGAGATGGCGCATAGATAGAATAACTTTATTTGCGGCTGCAAACTTATGTCCCCTTTTGCCGGAAACGTGGTTTTTTTTAAGAAAAAGAAAATTTGCGCCAACTGTTTGTAAATTTGTGTTTTCCAAACAAAATCAACCCATGATTCAACGGCTGCATATCCGTAATTACGCGATAATCGAGGAACTCCAACTTGATTTCGCCAAGGGCCTGAGCATTATCACCGGCGAGACCGGTGCGGGCAAGTCCATCGTCCTCGGTGGCCTCAGCCTGATTCTGGGCGGACGTGCGGACACCAAGACCCTCTTCGACCCGGAACAAAAATGCGTGATCGAAGGAAGGTTTGATATTTCCTCCTACGACCTGAAAGCCTTTTTCCGGGAGCAGGACCTTGATTACGACGAAGAGCTGATCATCCGGCGCGAAATCACTCCCTCCGGCAAGAGCCGGGCCTTCGTCAACGATACCCCCACCAACCTGAAGGTACTGCAGCAACTGGGGGGCACCCTGATCGATCTCCACCAGCAGTTTGATACCCTCTACATCAACAATGCCGCCTTTCAGCTGGAATTGCTCGATGCCCTGGCGGGGCAACGCGAGGCCGTCAGCGCCTATCGCGCCACTTACGCCGAATTGCAGGCCAACCGCCGGAAGTTGCAGGAACTGCACGAGCAGCAGGCCCAGGCCCGCCGGGAGCAGGAGTTCCTCGAATTCCAGGTGAACGAGCTGGAAGAAGTAAACCTGGTGGCTGACGAGCAGGAAGACCTGGAAGGAGAGCGGCACCGGCTCAGCAACGCCGAAGAAATAAAGCAGCTGACCTCGGGAGCCTTTCACTTACTGACCGAGGATGAAAATGCCGTAGCGGACCAGTTGCTCAGCATCGCCCAGAAACTGACGCCGCTCGCCGCCGGAGACGCGAGCCTGCAAGCCCTGCAGGAACGCTTCGAAAGTCTGCGCCTGGAACTCGACGAAATAGCTTCCGACCTGGAAGCCTTCGGTGACAACACGGAGGTGAATCCCGAACGGCTCGAAGAAGTGGAAGAACGGCTGAACCAAATTTACCGCCTCCAGACCAAGCACTCGGTAGCAACGGTAGGGGAATTGCTGGAGATCCAGGCTGAACTTTCCGGTCGGCTCGATCATTTTGCCGACCTTGACGGGGCCATCGAGCGACTCACCGCCGCTAACGAGCAGTTAATGGCCCAGCTCCTCAAGGCCGGCAATGCCCTGCGAAAGGGAAGGCAAAAGGTCGCACCCGAATTCGGGCGTAAGGTGCAGGAGCGCCTGGCGGACCTGAGCATGGAAAACGCCCGGTTAGTCGTTGACTTTCAGGCCCTGGAACAACCCGGGTTACACGGTTTGGACGACGTCCAATTCCTCTTCAGCGCCAACAAGGGGGGGCGCCTCCAATCGATAAAAAGCGCCGCCTCCGGCGGCGAAATGAGCCGGCTGGCCCTGGTGACGAAGTCCCTGGTGGCTTCAGCCATGCAACTGCCGACCCTCATCTTTGACGAAATCGACTCCGGCGTCAGCGGAGACGTAGCCAACAAAATGGGCTACATCCTGACGGAACTCAGCCAGCACCATCAGGTAGTGGTGATCACCCACAGCCCGCAGGTCGCCAGCCGGGCCGACCGCCACTACTTCGTCTACAAGCAGGACCGGGAAGACGCCGCGCGGACGATCACCAAAGTCCGGGAACTGAACCAGGAAGAACGCATCCGTTCGATTGCCGTGATGCTGTCGCAAAACCCGCCGAGTGAATCTGCGCTGGAAAATGCGCGGGAGTTGGTGGGGTAAATACGTTACCCACACTGCTATACCTAAGCCGGAGTGGTATGGGACAATTAGCGCGTAGCTAGCGTGGTTGCTGATGAGGCAAAAAACGTAGGCGAAGCCTTAGCTAGCGTCGGGTGGGTGAAGGGTCCCACCCGTAAGCAGGCTTTTTAACGAAATCAGCAGCCTCGATAGCAAGTGAAAAAGTCCCACCCCGCAGGAGCAACGTAGTTAAACCACTTTGACTTAGGTATAGACAAATGCGAGCGATCGTCGGCCGAAGCGGACGCGTAGCGGCCTGATGCCGTTCCGGATTGCTTCGCGGTCGTCGGCCGAGAGGGAGTATTTGTCTAGCAGTGTACCTGATCGCGCTTACTCTCCGCCTGCAGGGTCGGCCTCCAGCTTGAACGTGCGGGTAACCGGGTTCAGGGGCGTATCTACTGGCTGACCGTCCTTCAGCAGGGTAAGTTCCACGGTGTTGTCACCGAGCGGAAGACCTTTGAGGAAGTAGGGCTGCCAGTTGTCGATCATAAACTCCTCCTTGCCGTTGACTACTGCTTTGACCTGGTATTCTCCCAGCGGAGCGTTTACGGGGAAAAAGTCAAGCATGACGTTTTCGGTTTCGGCTTTGCCGACGTAGGTGCCCTTGGGGCGGCTGTAAAACAACATGGGCTCCGTGACGTCTTTGGTGGCGGCGAAGCTGCCATCCTTCACGGTAGCCATTACGGCCCGGTGCGCAGCGTCGGTTTTGATCGCTTCGTGGTAGCTGCGGCTGAGGAACGTCAGAATGTAGTGGTCGCCATCGGGCAGGTCCTGGGCGAAGGTAGGTTCGTACTTGGCCAGGTAGGGCTCGTTGTTGATGATCAGGTGAGCGTGTTGTCCTTTACCGGAATTAGCACACATCAGGGAGTTGGCATCGGGCGTGGGTACTGCAAATTCATACCCGGTAGTGGCGTAGTTAAACGTACCGTTTTTGTAGGTCCAGTCCGTAATGGTCGCATCGGGGAAACCCTGGGTCGGAGGCATTGGGGTGAGGGATACGGCCGCCGTGGTTTCGGCAGGAGTTTCCATCGTTTCCTTATCGTCTTCCATGGTGTCGGCCGTCTCGGTAGCGTTGCCGCAGGCAACGAAAAGCAGCGTCAGAAAAAGGTAAGTCAGCAGGCTTAAGT
>JAUIIF010000475.1 GCA_030431945.1 Bacteroidia bacterium
GAAGCGATGGGGAAGCGGGAGTTCAGGAACGTTGTAGGTAGGATTCACGCTACAAAAATAGTCACAAAAAAAATGAGCAAAACAAAAATAGTCACAAAAAACCCATTTTTTTGTGACTATACAGCTTGACAGACACAAAAAATCGACTTTTTTGTGTCTATCAAGGCAGATATTTATAAAAAGGCAGCCTTTTTTATGCTTATCCAACCCTACCCTGCACCTGCGGCCGCGCCCCTCAGTATTTTCTTTCCACCACGTAATTGACCAAAGCCTCCAGGCTATCCCGTGCGGGCGACCCCGGCATTTGGTGAAGTAAGGCGAATGCCTCATCGCGGTAGCGGAGCATGGCCGCCTCGGCATACGCCAGGCCTTCACTGTCGTGAACGAAGCGAATGACTTCAGCGACCTTCTCCTTTTTGTTGCTGTACTTTTTGATCAGGCGGATGATGTACTTGCGCTTATCCGGCGCAGCTTTACTGAGGGCATGAATCAGCGGCAGCGTCATCTTCTTTTCCTTGATGTCGATGCCACGGGGTTTGCCGACATCGTCGACTCCGAAATCAAACAGGTCGTCTTTAATCTGAAAGGCAATCCCGATTTTTTCCCCGAACTGATGCATCAGTTGCAGCGTCGCTTCGTCCTGGGTGGTAGAGGCGGCCCCCGCCTCGCAGGAGGCGGCGATCAGGCTGGCGGTTTTCTGCCGGATGACGTCGAAGTAAACCGCCTCATCAATGTCGAGGCGGCGGGCCTTCTCAATCTGCAGGAGCTCTCCTTCGCTGAGGGCCTGGACGGCGTTGGAGGTAATTTCCAGAATCCGGTACTGCTTGAACTTCAGGGCGATCAGCAGCCCTTTGGCCAGGAAATAATCGCCCACCAGTACGGCAATCTTGTTTTTCCACAAGGCGTTGATGGAGAAAAAGCCCCGTCGTTCGTACGCTTCGTCAACGACATCATCGTGCACGAGGCTGGCCGTATGCAGGATTTCAATCAGGGAGGCGGCCACGTAGCTGTTATCATTAATGTCACCACAAACCTTTGCCGCCAGAAAAACAAACATCGGCCGCATCTGCTTTCCCTTCCGCCGGGCGATGTAGTAGGTGATCCGGTCCATGAGGGCTACCTGCGATCGCATCGTCTCCCGGAAGCGCTTTTCAAAAGCGTCCAGCTCGGCGGCGATCGGGCGTTTGATAATATCCAGGCTATTGCCCATGGAGTAAAGAGATAAGGGGAGTACACCGTTGAAAGGGAATACACGAAGGTAGTCCGTTCAGGACAAACTTTCAGTAAAAAATGAAAACTTACAACGATGGAAGGGGAGGAAGGTTGTCTCCACTCACCCGTTGTTGCGGTAATTTGTCGGGATGTTGCTCCCGTACCCATTGCAGCAAATGCTCGCGGGTATTGCAGCGCAGGGTAAAGGTATTTCCGGCGTTATCGGAAGAAACCAGAATCCTTACCGTTATGGTTTTTTCACTGGTGTCCGTTACGGCCACGGCCCCTACCCGCTCATCCCACAGTTCCTGGGTGGGCAAGTAACGGTTTACCTCTTCCCGCAGTTCCCCTACCGGGAAGTTGTAATCGAGGTAGAGGAAGACGCTGCCGATCAGGTCGGAACTCGTACGGGTCCAGTTTTGGAACACATTGTCGATAAAGT
Source organism: Bacteroidia bacterium (assembly GCA_030431945.1). Lineage (GTDB taxonomy): Bacteria > Bacteroidota > Bacteroidia > Chitinophagales > Saprospiraceae > Neolewinella. The sequence goes on from JAUIIF010000475.1 coordinate 1,655, forward strand.
GTTGCAGCGGAACAATTTGCCGGCGCTGGTCCCACAGTTTCATCGTTACGTAGGTGAGGGTGATTTCTTCTACGACTCCGAACTCACCGTTTACAATCAGGACATCATCCAGCCGGATCGGCTGGGTAAAAGCGATCTGGAACCCGGCCAGGAGGTTAGCAATGGACTTCTGGGCCGCCAGGCCGATGATGATACCACCTACGCCTGCGGTAGAGAGGATGCCGGTCCCTAGTTTACGCATCCCGTCAAACTGGAGCAAAATGAAGGCCACAACCACGATAAAAATAACGATGGAGACTATCCGCTGCACGTACTGAAGCTGGGTGAGAATTTTGCGCTCCCGGAGGTTATTTACATCATCAGCATTGTAGCGGTAGCGAATGGTACTGGCAATCACGCCGGTAACGCGGATCAGGAAAAGCCCGCCGAAGATGTAGATCAGGGTTTCGGGAAGGTGCAATACCCCGGGCAGGTAAAAAATGGAATCTGCTTCCTCCTGGGGTAGCGCAGCAATCGTCGCCGCCCAGAACCAGTAGGTAACCAGCATGGCCAGCAGCCAAAAAACCGGCGTCCGGGTATTTTCGGAAAAAACCTTCAGGGTATGGCTTCCCGTGCGTTTTGCGGAAGCTTTCAGCAGCGGGTAAAGCACCATCACAAATACGGTGGCGAGGAGCATGGCTGCACCTACACCGATCAACAATTGCAGGTAGACGGGCATGGCCTGAATCAATTCTAATAAGTCTTGCATAGCTAAGCGTGGGGTTCTGAAGGAAGTTATCAGGCGCGATCACAAGAAGGTGAAATTTATTGGCCAACGTCATTACGGGCAAGAGGGGCCCGTAAGGTTAGTTGCGCAACGACCTGCGTCCGTTTCAACCGACGAGCGCGCCTGTGACTACCTTGAGAATAACCCGGGGAGCTGACGGGAGTTCAGTGGGAATGGCTATAACTACTCATCCTCTTTCTCCAGCTTCCGCAAACGAACTACTTCAATACGGGTGTTGGAGACTTCCAGCATGTCGCACTGAAAGCCACTTAATTCCAGGCTTTCGTTCTGGTCCGGAACGCGCTCTGCTTCCGTTACAATGAAGCCGGAGAGTGTGTGGTACTCACCTTCCGGTAGGTCGAGGTCGTATTTATCATTGAGGTAGTCAATTTCCAGCCGGCCGCTGAAGGAAAAGCTGCCATCTTCCTCCTCGGTTTCCAGGTAAGGGTCGTCATCGAATTCGTCCTCTATTTCACCGAATATTTCTTCCAGGAGGTCCTCCATGGTAACGAGACCGGCGATGTCACCAAACTCATTGACCACACAGGCGATGCTAAGTTGCTCTTTAATCGACTGATCCAGCAAATCGGTTACCCGCGTGACTTCCGGGACAAAGGCCAGATCCAGGACAATTGGTGCTAGTTTTTCGGGCAGGTCCAGTAGCTGCTGGTGATGAACGTAGCCGAGAACTTCATCCATATCTCCGTCAATAACGATGATCCGGCTGAGGCGTGTTTCCAGGAACTTTGCCTCCAACTCATCAATAGTGGCGGAGACATCAACGCTCTGAATTTCCGTCCGGGGCACCATACAATCGCTTACCCGCACATCTGACAGATTCAGGGCGTTCCCGAAAAGTTTTGCGTCAATGACCCCGGTTTCTTCATCCGCCGCAGAGCGGCTCTCGATGACAAAATTTTCCAGATCGAGGCGCGTCAGTACTGTATCCAACTCTTCCGCCGGCCGCTTGAAAAACAAGCTCAGCAGTTGGTTGCTGGAGCCCGTCATTATCCGGCTGGGCAGGTACAGTAACCACTGCAGTGCCCGCAGGGGGACGGCCAGGAAGTACAGGGCGTCATCAGCAAACAGCCGAAACAACGTCTTGGGCAAGTATTCCCCGAAGACCAGCACGATGAGGGTCAGGATGAGGGTAACCACGAGCAGGTTAAGCATTCCTCCCTCCGGTATCCAGGGGTTGATCAACAAGGCGAAGGTGCCGGAGATCAACGAAGTGAAAGCAACCAGGGCAATGTTGTTGCCCACGAGCATGGTACTCATGAAGTCTGCCGGCCGATCAAACCAGGCAGCCATGATCCGGCTGCGCCGCGTCCCCCTTTTTTTCTTCAGTTCCACCCGCAGCTTATTCGCCGAAACGTAGGCGATCTCCGAACCGCTGAAAAGGGCGGAGAGTAACAGAAAGAAGATGACAAAAAAAGTAAGCACGAAGTAAAGTTAGGAGAAAGGAATCAAAGTAAAGTCAGCTGCCGTGACAAAGCGCAGCTGATGATTGGTACGTACGGTACTTAAGCCAGAACTTTGTTAAGGGCCGGAGGTTCGTTTTCCGCCGTAAAAAGGACTCTCCCCCCACCCTCTTATCCGTTGGGCGAGTTGTGATCCACAGGGCCAAACGGCTGCGTCCGGTAGCTGGCGTCCTGGCCAAGTAGCCAGACTAGCGTAATTCAGGTAGTTGCCCCGTACTGGTTTCCGTTTCC
>JAUIIF010000476.1 GCA_030431945.1 Bacteroidia bacterium
ACATCTACTACTTTGAGCAGTTCATGGACCCTGCCTCCATGGCCGCCTTCCTGGAAAACGTAGGGTTTACGCGCTATTTCTCGGCGGACGATCCGGCATCTTCCACCTTCAGCCTCTACAACGCCATCAGTATCATTTGCCAGATTATCGGCATCTTTTTCTCGAAAACGTTGGCTGACAAGTACGGTAAACGGAACATTTTCGGGAGCTTCCTTTTCCTTTCCACGCTCTTTTTGCTGGCACACGTGCTGCTGCCGGCCACGGCCGTTGGCGGGGTGTTCTTGCTGCAGATAGGCCACGGCCTTGCCTACGGCGTGACGGTGCCGATTCTGTGGGCGATGATTGCCGACGTGGCTGATTACTCCGAATGGAAAAATAACCGCCGGGCAACGGCCATCATTTTCTCCGCGATGATCTTTGGCCTGAAAGTCGGCCTCAGCATCGGCGGAGCGCTGGTGGCTTCCCTGCTGGCCTGGTTCGGCTACTCATCAGGCCTGGAGGCGCAGGCCCCGGAGACCCTGGCCGGGATTCGGCTGCTGATCTCCGTATTTGCGTCCCTGCCGTTCCTGATCGGCTGCGGTCTACTTTTCTTCTACGAGATCGATAAGAAAATGGAAGACGACATCGAGCGTGATTTACTTACCCGCCGGGCCGAAAACGTCGCCTGATGTAACCCGGGCGCGGCCGCTGGTGCGGTGGACTGCCTGAAACAGCAAGGGATGGGTTAGCCCCGCCCTGCTCAAATTATTAACCATGCACCTGCGGCCGCGCCCCTTCTGCTACCTTTTTTTGTTTACTACATTCTTTACCTGTATGTCTGACTCTACCGATTACACCAGCCTCGCCCAACGCGCCATCTCTCAGCCGCTGGTTACCCACATCTATACGGCGGACCCCTCGGCCCACGTTTTTGACGGCAAGCTGTACATTTACCCCAGCCACGATATTGATGCCGGGATCCCCTTCAATGATAACGGCGATCACTTCGGCATGGAGGATTACCACGTGCTGAGCGTTGATGAAAATACCCTGGAGGCTACCGACCACGGGGTGGCCCTGCACGTTAAAGACGTGCCCTGGGCCAGCCGGCAAATGTGGGCACCCGATGCCGCGGAAAAGGACGGAAAATATTATTTCTACTTCCCGGCTCGTGACCAGGATCAGATGTTCCGCATCGGGGTAGCCGTCGGCGATTCCCCCGTCGGACCGTTCACGCCGCAACCGGAGTACATCAAAGGAAGTTACAGCATCGACCCCGCCGTTTTTAAGGACGACGATGGCAGCTATTATATGTACGTCGGCGGTATCTGGGGCGGGCAGCTCCCGCAGCACCGCAACCACCAGTGGGACGCTAAAAACGAGCTGCCCGCCAAAAATGAACCCGCCCTGCGGCCCTACGTCGCTAAGCTGACGGACGACCTGCTGGAATTTGCCGAGCCCACCCGGTACGTTGACATTGTTGACGAAAACGGTGACCTGCTGCTGGAAGGGGATACCGACCGGCGCTTCTTCGAGGCCAGCTGGATGCACAAGTACAACGGGAAATACTACTTCAGCTACTCCACCGGAGACAGCCACTACATCTGCTACGCCATTGGCGAGAGCCCGTACGGACCGTTTACTTACGCCGGCCGCATCCTGGAACCCGTAATCGGCTGGACCACCCATCATTCCATCGCGCAGTGGCAGGGAAAATGGTGGCTGTTCTACCACGACTCCATTTTGTCCGAAGGGGTGACGCACCTGCGCAGCGTGAAGATGACGGAGATTACTTACGATGCGGCGGGCCGGATTCAACTGTTGCGGCCATACCGCGAAGAATAATAGATTTCAGTCTCTGGCCGCTGGCCTGATTTTTCTTTCCCTTTCCCGCGCAGCGGGAGGAGGTGGCTATTCCATCAGCAGTTCTCAGTTTACCCATTTTTACCTCTCCCTCGGTCCCTCTCCGGGGGAGAGGGATGACTAAACGCCTTGGATTTGGGGCTATGGAGCTGAAAATTGGGTCTTCAAAGGAAGAAAGGTGGTCCATTTTCGCCAAACTGAGAATTGCTGCTATTCCATGGAGGCGCCGATGAACTTGAAAATCATCAGCAAACCCACAATGATGGACCGGGCGTAAATTATTTCAACCACAGCTTGTAGCCAACACCGTGCACCGTTTGAATCTCGATGCCGGTGGCGTTACTGATTTTTTTCCGCAGCCGACTGATGAAGACGTCGAGACTGCGGCTTACGATTACGCCTTCTTCTCCCCATACGGCGTCGTGAATGGTGGTCCGTTCCAGGACTTCATTAGGGTGTTCGGCTAAAAAGGCGAGTAATTTGGCTTCGCGGTAGGTAAGTTCAAGGACTTCGCCTCCCTTGCGCAGCGATTGTCCGGAAAGACTGAACGTCAGTTCCGGGCCAAGCTGTACGGCATCAGTATCTCTTTCTTCAGTTGCCGCAGGAGGGGGGGCGGTGGTGGGTAGAGGCGCGGGAGTAGGTTGTAACTTTCTTAAAACCGGCGTAGAGAAAATGAGTAAGCAGCCTAAACCAAAGAAGAGGTAGGGTAGGGAACCGGGCAACTTCCCCGTAGCGTGATGAAAAGCAAGGCTGATATTCGCACACCTTGCCTCCTGGTCGCGACCGCTGCAGGCCGCGGTGTCGAAACTATCCTGCGCCGCCGCACTATTGGTTTGTCTTGGCCAGAGGCTGCCGAGGAATATTTCTCCGGAGGTACAGTCTTCCAGCGAGAGCGTGTAGGCCTCGTTCAGGTCATAGCGTTGCACTACATTTTGGGTGATACTGACCAGTTTATCGTAGTTGATGTCACGTTCCAGTGCCAGGAACAGGATACCGTTCTCCCTTTCCCGGACGGCAGGAATGAGGCTAGTTGAATCCCCCGTTGCCGTTAAGTAATCGTGCCCGATCTGGCGCAGAGCAATACTGTGCTTACGCCGGTTCTGGTCACCATCAGGTAACAACGCACTGGTCAGGGTGATCAGAATCAACAGTAAGCCAATAATTGGCAGTAAGCGGTATAACCATTTTCGCATTGAGACAAAAGTACGGCGCCTGCGCCGGCTACGCCTGGCTTTTACAGGGTGTTTACATCCTTTTACATTCTGTTTATTGGACTGGCGGGCGCTGCCTTTACCTTGCGTGAAAACTGAAATACCATGCTTACTACTATTCTTATTTACGGCCTGATGGCCCTGATTTCGCCGGCGGCCGACCCGGGGACCATCGCTGAAAATGATGCCATTTTTCTGAGCCGTGACGAAGGGGCGACCTGGCAACCCTTTGGCAGCGGACTCCCCGAAGGGGCTACTGCCCGTAAGGTACTATACCATAATGACCAGATTTTTCTGGTGACGAACAACCACGGGGTATTTGTTCGTTCGCACGATCTCGAACCCTGGCAGCCGCTCAACGCCGGATTACCCGAGCACATTTACCTGACGAGTATTGCTGCCGTTGGAGACGTCATGGCAGTAGGAAGTTTCGAACAGGGAATTTATCTTTCCAGGGATGGGGGAAAGCACTGGCAGCGTCCTTTCTTCAACGTTACCGGCGGTAGTGTACGTTCGCTGCTTTTCCACGAAGGGAACCTGCTGGCGGGAACGGACAGTGGGGGTTTTATTTCCTCCTTCGGAGGTTATTACTGGCAGCGGTACGGAGCGTTGCGGCAGGTAAATGATATGTTCAGCCACGAGGGACAGATTTTTGCTGCCCGCCAGGATGGTTTAGTCCGTAGCGAAGATGGCGGCAAAACCTGGTCCACCTTATTTTCGGATCATACGGTGGCGGAGATCACCCTCGAAGATGGGGTCCTTTACGCGCAGCTACTGGGCAACAGGGATATGTTCCGGTCCTTTGATGGCGGCAAAACCTGGAATCGTCGGGTCCGTATGTTTGAAAACCGGCAAGCGGGCTCCCTGACGAAGGCCCTGTGGTCAGGGTATCTACCCGCACTGCCGAATGGCGACCGGCTTTTTTACGCCAGGGAAACCCCGCTGGGGTGGATAGGCAGTAAGTCAGGCGGTTGCTAGGCCATCCGTCGGGCGGCAACAAAACCCTGGTCTGACTTCCCGTGTTATCTTTGCACCACCAAAGAAGAATCAAATGTCAGAATTTCTCACCCT
>JAUIIF010000477.1 GCA_030431945.1 Bacteroidia bacterium
GGTCGGCCGAATGTTGCTAGCGTGCCTCCCAATGGGCGCGTCCAAACCCGGCGTCGACCTCGACGCCTTCGAGCCCATCGACTGGTCGGCTCCCCTCGATGCAGGCACCTACATCAACGGGGTGCCCTGTGCCAATCTCCTGGATGACCTGGACGCTTCCGGACTGATCTGCCTGCAGGTCCACAGCATCAGCCCCGAGCTGGAGGGCACCCAGATCAAATGGCGGAACCTGGTCATCAAGGAAAACGCGACGGCTGCAGACCGGCTGCCTGCGGCTAAGCTCGGCATGCCCGTTAATCTGATTCCTAATCACCTCAGTGAGCAGGAAGAACGCCTCGGCTGGCGATTACTCTGGGATGGCCAGACCACCAACGGCTGGCGCGGGGCTAAACTTTCCGACTTCCCCGCAAGCGGCTGGTCAATTGCCAACGGTGAACTGCAGGTAGAAGCAGGTAACGGAGGCGAAAGCACCAACGGCGGTGACATCATCACCACCGACCATTTCAGTGATTTTGAGCTCAGTTTTGAGTTTAAGCCGACGGAAGGCGCGAACAGTGGTGTCAAGTATTTCGTAGACCCCGAACTCAATCAGGGAGCCGGCTCGGCCATTGGGCTGGAATTTCAGATTCTTGACGACCGCCGTCATCCCGATGCGAAAATGGGCGTAGCCGGAAACCGGACGGCGGGCTCGCTGTACGATCTCATTACCGCCAAGCCGCTGGACACCCCGCGCAACAAAGACCTTTTCATCAACGATTGGAACCGGGGCAGGATAGTGGTAAAGGGTGGCCACGTTGAACACTGGCTTAATGGGTATAAAGTAGTTGAATACGACCGCTTCAGCCAGATGTTCCTGGCCCTGGTTGCCTACAGCAAATACAAAGACTGGCCCAACTTCGGGCAGTGGCCCGCCGGGCCCATCCTGTTGCAGGATCACGGAGACAAAGTAAGTTTCCGCTCCATAAAAATCCGGGAGTTCTAACCTGATTAGTCCAATTCTCCCCTATCTTCTTCCACCAGCTTTAATCCTCCACCAAAGTTCCTCCACCATGTCTACCAGAAGAAAATTCCTGAAAACGGCTGCCCTCACCGGTGCAGGCGTGACAATCGGCATGCCCGCCATCGGCAAACACATTATTGGTGCCAACCGACGGATAAACGTCGCTGCTTTTGGCGTGAACAGTCGTGGTCTGGAATTAACCAAGACATTTGCTAAAACCAAGGATGCTTTCGTCCTCGGCATTGGCGACGTGGACACCCGAGCCGTAGCCAAGGCACAAAAGGCGGTCTACGAGATAAATCAGAAACGTCCTCAGGGCAATCAGGATTTTCGGCGTTTTCTCGACGACCCGGACGTGGATGCGGTAGCCATTGCAACGCCAGATCACTGGCATGCGCCGATGGCGATTATGGCCCTGGAAGCAGGTAAACATGTGTACGTAGAAAAGCCCTGCAGCCATAATCCTCAGGAAGGCGAATGGCTGGTCGCCAAGCAACGGCAAACGGGCAAACTGGTGCAAATGGGCAACCAGACGCGTAGCTCCGTAACCCTGAACAAAATCGTCAAAGAAATCCGGGAGGGTTCCGTCATCGGCAGGGCTTATGCCGGAAAAGCCTGGTACGCCAACACCCGCGGAGGAATCGGGCAGCGGGAAAAGACCTTCCGCCCCGAATGGCTGGACTGGGAGCTCTGGCAAGGGCCGGCCCCCCACCACGCCTACGAATCCAACATTGTCCACTACAAATGGCACTGGTACTGGGAGTACGGTACCGGCGAAATTCTGAACAACGGAACGCACGAAATTGACATGTGCCGCTGGGCGCTTGACGTAGGCTACCCCAATAAGGTAACCAGTTCCGGCGGCCGTTTCCATTATGATGATGCCTGGGAGACGTACGATACGCAGGACGTTGCCTATGAGTTCCCCGAGAATAAAATGATCAGCTGGCACGGTCGCAGTTGTAACGGCATGCCCCTGTGGGAAAGAGGCCGGGGCTCCATGATTTACGGAACCGAGGGCAGTGTACTGATGGATCGCCAGGGGTACTGGGTCTATGACCTGCAGGGTAAGGAAGTCCGCAGTGAACTGGAAGCCGGCAGCAGCGTAAGCATGAGCATTCAGGGCGGCGGCAGCCTCGACAACCTGCACATTACCAACTTCATCTCTGCAATCAACAGTGGGGAAAAGCTGAACAGCCCCATTGATGATGCGAACCCCAGTGTGACGATCTGCCACCTCGGCAACATTGCCCAACGAACCGGAGGGGCGCTCGCTATCGACCCGAGCAACGGGCGACCAGTCAACCATCCGGACGCGACGAAACTTTGGAGCCGGGACTACGAGGCCGGCTGGAAGAAGAAAATAGAAGTCAGGGGATAACCGGGCACCAGCCCGACACCTTTAGTCCTTGACGGGGACCGTTTCTCCGTAAACCGCCGCCCGGAAAGCCCGGTGCAGGCCAATTTGGTCGTACGGCCGCAGCTGCACAAAAAGGACGGCCGTTAACTCGTTGGCGGGGTCCACCCAGAAGAGGGTACTCGCTGCACCGTCCCAGAAAAACTCCCCTACCCGGCCATTATTTTCCTGCTCCTTTACGGGCGGGCGCAGCCTGACCGCAAAATCGATCCCGAAGCCAACCTCTCCTTTACTCGGAAGCCAGAGCCGTTCCGTCACATCGTCCGCCAGTTGGTTGGCCGACATCAGGCGCACGGTTTCCGGCTTCAGGATGGTGACCCCGTCCAGGGAGCCGTGGTTGACCAGCATCCGGGCGAAGCGCTGGTAATCATCCAGGGTTGCGGTCAACCCCCAGCCACCAGGGGTCAATACCTGCTCATTCAGGTTAAATTCCTGCCCGTCTTCAGCGGGCTGCTGCACCAGGGTACCTGATGCTTCCCGTAAGTACATGGCCGACATCCGGGCCTGGTCCTGCTCCCTGACCAGGTAGCGGGTATCTTCCATCCCTAAGGGGTCAAGAACATTGGCCCGCAGGTATTCCGCATAGGGCTGCCCCGAGATTCTTTCCACCAGGAGGGCCTGCATATCGACGGAAGGGCCGTACTCCCATTGTTCCCCGGGATGAAAAAGCAGGGGGATGCTGCCCAGTTTGGCGGCCAGTTCCGTCAACGTATGGTCGGTTGTTCGCAAATTCGCGGCCTCCCACAAGGTTTTCAGGGCCGGCGTATCGCCTCCGTTATAGAAGCCGGCGGTGTGCCGCGTTAAATCCCTGATGGTCATGGGCCGGCGGGGCGGGACGGTTATCAGGCGTCCTGCTTCCTCCTTTTCAAAGACCACCACGTTGGCCAATTCCGGAATATACTGTGCGACGGGGTCGTCCAACCTGAATTTACCCTGCTCGTATAACTGCATCAGCGCCGTACCCGTGATGGGCTTGGTCATGGAAAAAATCTGCACGATTGAGTTCCGTTCCAACGGCAGGTTTTGATCACGGTCGGCTTGCCCGAAAGCATTGAAATAAACTTCTTCGCCCTTCTCGAAAATAAGGGCGGAAGCCCCCGCCACGCCGCCATCGGCCACTACCCCGGCCAGCATAGCATCGAGGCGGCGGCGAACGGTATCGGTAATGATTGGGTTCCGCTCCCAGGAGCGGCGGGCCAGGGAGAGGGTCCGCAGAATGCCTTCCCTGGCGGGTAACTTGTCCCCTTCATATTCTATTCCCAGGTATCCTTGGTAATCGTGCGCGTGAAGGATATCAAACAGTACGCCAAAATCCATATCCGGCTCGGCACCGTTCTGGTCAAAATTAAAGGCTTTAACGCTGATGCCCGCAGCGTAAGGCAACAACTCCATCATTCCCTGGTAGCGGTTGTAGCGCTCCGTGCAGGGTGTTCCCCACAGCTGGCCGTTAATCCGGTTAAAGCACCAATTATCAAAATCAGCCAGGGCTTTTACGTTCAATGGGGCCAGCGCTTCCAGCAGGTCTGCCAACCAGCGGCCATTATTGGAAATGCCTCCGTGGTTTTCGATAAGGATCTGTACGCCCTCCGCCGCCGCTGCTTTGGCCAGGGCACCGATTGATGCTGTACACGCTGCCTTAATCTCTTCCGGGGTGCCATCCCCGTGTGCATTGACGCGGATTGCAGGGCAGCCTAACCGGACAGCC
>JAUIIF010000478.1 GCA_030431945.1 Bacteroidia bacterium
CGGCCATTCTCGAATTCTGCGTTACGCCGGAACTGGCCCCCACCCCCATCTGTATTCAGACCCTTACGGTTACCCTTACCGATGACGGTGAAGGCGGAGGCATTGCAGCCATCTGGGCCAGCGACTTTATTGCCAGCCCGATTACGGACTGCTTCGGCAACGAGATCGATACTTACAGCCTGTACGCTGATGATACTGCCTCGGAGGCAGGGTTCCTGCCCGAAGAAAACCAGCTGGGACTTTCCATCACGTGTGCGGAGCTCGACGCCAGCGGCAGTGACGGTTACCCCGTAAGGCTCTACGCCTTTGACGCTACGGGTAACAACGATTACTGTACGGTATTCATAGAAATTCAGCAGAACGCCAGTACGCCATGTGCTACCGAGGAAAACCTCGGCAACCTGGCCGGCATCATCGTTGACGGACAAATGAATACCATCGAAGGCGTCACCGTAAGCCTGGAAGGATCAGGCGACATCAGCAGTAGCCTGATTACGGCTGAAGACGGAACCTTCCGTTTCTCCAACCTTCCTTACGGCGCCGACTACACCATCAGTCCTACGCACTACGAAGACTACCTGAATGGTGTTCGTACTTCCGACATTGTTGCGATTACCCGCCACATCCTGAGTACGCAATTGCTGGACGGACCGTACAGTATGCTTGCTGCCGACGTTGACGGCAATACCAATATCGATGTGGGAGACATCATCTCTATCCGCCGCCTTATCCTCGGCCAGATTGAAAGCTTCCCCGCCGACATGCCGAGCTGGATGTTCGTCCCTGCCGATTACGAATTCCCGAATTCGCTTAATCCGTGGGCGACTGCCTTCCCGACCGTCAGCAACCACAACAACCTCTCCGGCAATAGCATTGACGTTGACTTCATCGGGGTTAAACTCGGCGACATCAACCAAACCGCAGTACCCAATTCTCTCGTATCCGGTGTTCCCAGAAGCCTGAACGGCACCCTGGACCTGGCCGTGGAGGAAATGGCCCTGCACCAGGGGGAAACCTACCGCATCCCGGTTCGTGCTGCCACTCTTAATGAAGTAAGTGGCTACCAGTTCACCCTGGAGTTTGACCGGTCAGCCCTGGACGTTCGTGACCTGGAGCCCGGTCTCGTTGCCGCCGGCAACTTTGGCTGGGATTTTGCTGATCGTGGCCTGATTACTACGAGCTGGAACTGGACGGGCAGTAGTGTACCGGCCAACTGGACCGGCGAGGAGATCCTGTTCACCCTGATTGTCCGCGCCAACGCCAGTGGCGACCTGAGTGAAGCACTCACCATCAGCAGTCGCTTTACCGCCGCGGAAGCTTATGAGCGTGATACGGAGAACCTCCGTAACATTGCCCTGGTGTTCAATGAACCGCTTGCTGAGAATGGTAAAAACGAACTGTTCCAGAACACGCCGAACCCCGTGCGGAACCAGACGGCCATCGGCTTCCAGCTGGCGACTGCTCAGGCAGAAGTTGTCATCTCCATCCGGGATGCAGCCGGCAGAGTAATACGTGAATTCAGACAAGAAGGCGTTGCCGGCTACAACAGCCTGGTGATCGACAATCAAATGCTGAACAATGCTGCCGGCGTGTATTCCTACACGGTTACGGCGGGCAACTGGGCCGCTACCAAGCGGATGATTGTACTTCGGTAAAGCTCTCGGCCTGTTCTTGACGAGACAAAATCATGGCGCCGCCTTCCTCCGGGAAGGCGGCGCTTTTTTCAGGTAGTTGGCGCGGCCGCCGGTGCAGAAAAAAGCAGTAAGAAGCGGGCAATTCTCCCGCGCGCATGGTGCCTACAAAAGCTGCTGCGCAGCTTCCGAAACTTCCAAACCCGCCCAGGTAGCCCGCCCTGCATAGACGACGTGCTCGTTGCGCCAGAATTCCACCTCCAGCTCCGCCTGCAGGCTTTCGTTAATTTTTCCCGTCATCGCAGCACCGGTGACGGGGGAGACAAGTTGTCCGCCCGGAGCGGGGTGTCCGGTGATGATGAGCATCTTATCGAGGGCAGCAAACGTCATTCTTACCGCTTTGCTTTCCAGAAACTCCGTCTGCACCTGCGACCCCGCCCAGGTGGTAAACACGTGCAGCTCCCCCGCAAACAGGAAAGTGGCGAGAAAGCCCGTAAAGGATGACCCCAGCCACGGAATCCGCGCCACACTCGCCATCAGGCTGACGGGCTGGTCGGTCCCCGTCAAATGATTACTCTGGCACCAGATCCAGGCAGCGGGGAAGCCGCTGCCCCAATCTTTTTCCGTATAGCCGATACCGCCCGTCGCTGCGTACCTTTTTCCCGTAACCGTAATGGTGCCCCGCAGCTGGTGGTGCAAGCTTACCAGGCCGTGGTAACACTGCATCCGCGGCACAAAGCCGTACCAGCCCATCACGCCCGGTGCCAAAAAACGTTTGGGCCAGGCATGGACGTCCACCAGCTCCAGGTCAACCTGCAGTTCCGGCAGCTCGATCTGTAACCGTTTCGCGGCCAGATGGTGCGGGCCCAACTGCAGCGCGAACCGGTCTTTTTCCGGCTGAAACTCGTCGGTACGGTACCGATGGTACGCCGAAGTGGCGCCTACGCCATCAAGTACCTGTAAAAAAGCGTGCCCCGTGCCATCCGCTGCATAACTAACGCCGGGGATGAAAGCGTAGGCCAGGTTATGCTCCGGTACCACGATTTTGCAGTACCACCCTTCGAAATAATTGCGGGAGCGCCCCCAGCCCTGGAAACGGGGAGGATGAAAAGTGGCCAGGCGGCGGAGAAAAAAATTATGCACAGAACTCATGGTGCAGCCAAGATAGGCATCCGGCGTTCCTGCCGGTACTTTCTCCGTAAATTTGCCCTCAAGATACATCAGATGACAATCGCTCCGCGCCGGACAGCATCCCGGTGGTTTTTTTTTATCCTTTGTGCCAGTTTCACGCTGGCCTCCTGCTCCCCGGCCCAGCGACTGGCCCGAAAAGCCGGAATATCCAAACGACAGCTGGAAGAAAAGCTGGTGCAAAAAGATGCTACCGGTGAAGAACGATTAAGGTATGGAAGTAATGGCCTGCACACTTTCAGCAGGAAAATTTCGGCGCTCAGTAAGGACGAAGTTTTATTCCGGCGTATTGACAAATTCCGGACCGGCCGCTTTTACGGGCCTTACCTCAATCAGGACAGCTCCGTATATTATCTGCGAAAACTTGTTGTGGAAGAAAAGCCCTACGCGGACTTTCTGATCGTACAGCTTCACCAACGATTTGGTATTGGTGACGCCCTTTTTCAGGAGCGGGTGGACAGTTTACTGGCGCAGAGCTTCCGGGCCGAGGGACCGCTTTCTACGGTACTGAAAGACTTCCCGGATGATGACGAAATCGGGGTGGGAACAGTCCTCTTTCTGGAACAGGAGCCGCTGGACAAGCTGGTCCCGGCCGCCCGGGAGTTTCTCCTGACCGCGCCGGTCAACGGCGTCCGGCAAGCCGAAAAAGTAAAATACCCAAACACTACCATAACGGAACTGATCATCAAACGAAGCGACATTGTTCGTTTCCGCCATATCGACTATGGCAGAGTGACAATCCGTAAACCAAAGGAACAACCCAAATGAAGTGGTATTTACGCCTGATTTTTTTCGTATGGTTGGCCATCTGCTACAAAGAAGCCGCAGCACAATTGGAGTGGGCCGTCTCTCCCATCGTAGAGGAAGCCACATTTTTCTACTTACCTAATTCTACCAAAGACTTCCTCATCGTCGGTGACAGAGCTGCTGGTCAGCGCCTGCAGCGCATGGATGGCTCCTACGCATTCCATGGCCAAAAGCTGTGGCATTTACAGGTTGTTGGAGCAAGTGGGATATGGACGGGGATGATCAATGAGACTGAGCCCATTGTTTTCAACCGGGAGGAAAAGGTCCTTTCCGAAAATTATGACGACCTGAATAATCAGTACCGAACGAACGTACTGATGACCAAGAAAGGGGATCTTTTTGGTTTGCTGGATGCTTCAGGGAAGGTCCTCCGGAAACCAAAATACCAGAACCTCAAGCGGAAAGCCCGTGGTCATTACGTTGGGGAGTTGCCAGGCGGTGAATTTGAAGACATCCTGGTGGAGGAAACCGA
>JAUIIF010000479.1 GCA_030431945.1 Bacteroidia bacterium
CTAGCGAAGGACGGGTTCGCTACGCGACTACCTGCGGCCTTGCTGGTGCCCGGTTAGCGGAGGCCCAAAAACCGTTAAAAAAGAAAAACTGTTTGAGCGAAAGCCGGCGCAATTTTTACGTCCTCCACCAGTATTGGGAAAACAATACGGTAGCGTAAAAAACACCCGTACGCGAGTTTTTTTCTTTTAGGTTTTGGGGGCTGCGTTAACCGATCAGGCAGCAGCACAGCCAAGGATTTTTGTCTATTTTCATCCTTGAAAAGAGAGCCGCCGCAGGCAGGAAAGTCGGGCAAACCGGGGCATAAAAATTGCTAAAATTAAACTTTAGGTAACCCTAGGCACTGGCCTACCCGCCGGCTCTGCTGAAAACCTTCCCCTGCACCTGCGCACCGTCGCCCAAAACCGTCTTCGCTGCCGATCAGCCTGCGCCCATCGTCGTTGAAAAACGCTTAAGGGTCGTAAAATGCTGGTCTCCCGCCGACACGGCTACTTCCTTTCCTTTCCCACCCTTATCTTCACCCCATGACTTACGAGAATTTTACGACTAAGGCCCAGGAGGCAATTATTCAGGCCCAGAAGATTGCTAAAGAAATGGAGCAGCAGCAGGTGGATACGCCTCACCTGCTGGCCGGTATTATTACCGTGGACGAAAGTGTGGCCGATTTTATCTTTAAAAAAGTCGGCGTCAATACGGAGGCTGTCCGCCGCGAAATCAAGGAGTCGCTGGTCGACTACCCTAAAGTGGCTGGTGCGACCAAGCAGTACCTGACCAACGATGCGAATCGCGCACTCAGCCGGTCGAAGAAAATGCTGAAGGATTTTGGCGACCAGTACATCAGTATTGAACTGATGCTGCTCGGCATCATTCAGGGGGCGAGTGACAAAGGCGCCCGCATCATGAAAGAACTCGGTGCCACCAATGACGGCATCCGTAATGCCATTCAGGAACTACGCAAAGGGAAGACGGTTTCGGAGCCCGGCGACGACAATACGTACAACCTGCTGGAAAAATTCACCATCAACCTTAACCAGCGGGCCGAAGATGGTAAGCTGGACCCGATTGTTGGTCGGGACGAGGAGATTCGCCGGCTGTTACAAATCCTGAGCCGCCGGAAGAAAAACAACCCCCTGCTGATCGGAGAGCCGGGGGTCGGTAAAACGGCCATCGTAGAGGGTATTGCCTGGCGCATTGTCAAAGGCGACGTACCCGAAAGCCTGAAGGAAAAAGAAATCTTCGTGCTCGACATTGCCGGCATGCTCGCCGGGGCCAAATACAAGGGAGACTTCGAAGAACGCCTCAAGGGCATCATCAAAGAAGTTGCGAACAGTAATGGTCGTTACGTCTTATTTGTCGACGAGATCCATACCCTGATCGGTGCCGGCGGCGGCAACGGGGCGATGGACGCCGCCAATATCCTGAAACCGGCCCTGGCCCGGGGTGACCTCCGGACCATTGGCGCCACCACGCTGGACGAATACCAGAAGTACTTCGAAAAGGACAAGGCACTCGTGCGCCGTTTCCAGACCGTAAGGATCGAAGAGCCCAGTGTGGAGGATACCATCTCCATTCTCCGGGGACTCCAGGAACGCTACGAGGTATACCATAAGATTGAAATCCTCGACGAAGCGCTGGTCGCCGCCGCCGAGCTGAGCAACCGGTACATCAGTGACCGGTACCTGCCGGACAAAGCGATTGACCTGATCGATGAATCCGCTGCCCGCCTCCGGTTAGAGCTGGACAGTGTGCCGGAAGAAATTGATGAAGCTGACCGTAAAGTTCGCCAGCTTGAAATCGAACGGGAAGCCATCAAGCGGGAAGGGTCAGCGCCCAAACTCAAGATTATTGAGGAGCAGATCGCAAATGCCCGGGAAGCCCGGGACAGCCTGCGGGCCCGGTGGCGCAACGAAAAGGACCTGGTGGACAACAGCCAGCACCTGAAAAAGAAAATGGAAGAACTGGAACTGGAAGCCGAGAAGGCGGAGCGGGCCAGTGACTTTGAAACCGTTGCTAAAATCCGGTACGGTCAATTGGCGGACCTGCAAAAGCAAATTGAGCAAGCCGACAAGGAACTGGACAACCTGCCCGACGAAAAGCGTTTTACCAACGAGGAAGTCGGCGCCAATGACATTGCCGAAGTCGTGGCACGCTGGACGGGCATCCCCGTCACCCGGATGCTGCAGAGCGAACGGGATAAGCTGCTGAAGCTGGAGGACGAACTCCATAAGCGCCTGATCGGTCAGCACGAAGCGGTGGTTGCCGTTTCGGATGCTGTCCGGCGCTCCCGCGCCGGCCTGCAGGACGAAAACCGCCCCATCGGCTCGTTCATTTTCCTCGGTCCTACCGGGGTAGGTAAAACAGAACTGGCCAAGGCACTCGCCGAAGTACTTTTCAATGACGAAACGGCCATCACCCGGATTGACATGAGTGAGTACCAGGAACGCCATACGGTAAGCCGGTTGGTGGGCGCCCCTCCCGGCTACGTCGGGTACGACGAAGGCGGCCAGCTGACGGAGGCCGTCCGCCAGCGGCCTTATTCCATCGTCCTGCTGGACGAGATCGAGAAGGCCCACCCGGATACTTTCAACATCCTCCTGCAAGTTCTGGACGATGGTCGCCTGACGGATAACCGGGGCCGCGTCGCCAACTTCAAGAACACCCTGATCATCATGACCTCCAACATGGGGGCCGATAAGATCCTGGAAAACTTTGAAGACCTCGCCAGCGTCGGGGAAGAGCACCGGGCGGACATCATCGCGACCACCAAGGAGGAAGTCTTTGAAACCCTGAAGGAAGAGTTGCGCCCGGAATTCCTGAACCGGATTGACGAACGGATTATGTTCCTGCCCCTGACCCTGGCCGAAATCAAGCAAATTGCCCGCCTCCTGCTGCGCAAGACGGAAAAAATGCTGGCCCGCCAGGGAATGATCCTGAAACTAAGCGACAAAGCCCTCGACTGGCTGGCTGAGCGGGGCTACGACCCGCAGTTCGGCGCCCGCCCCATGAAGCGGGTCTTGCAGGCGGACCTCTCCGATGAGTTAAGCAAAGACCTGATTGCCGGCAAGTTTATTGCCGGAGACACCATCTATGCTGACCTGGAAGGCGATAAATTAAGCTTTGGCAAAAAGCCCTTTCCCGCTAAAGAAAAAGCGACGGTAGTAGACGAAGAAGCTGCCGCCGAAGCCAAAGCCGTGCTGGAAGAAAAGGCTAAGGCGGAGGCCAAGGCCGAAGCAGAAGCAGGACCGAAGCGTAAGCGCAGCCGTAGCCGTGGTAAAGCCAAAGCCCCTGCAGCCGAAAAATCCGCCGAGGCGAAAGATGAAGACATTGCCGAATTGAAGAAAGCCACCCAGGATTTGCTGGACGCCACGGAGGAGGCGAAGAAGAAAAGTTAATCCTCCCAGCTAAACGTTTCCACCAGCCGGAAAATATCTTCCTTGGCGTACGCCGCGATGGGCGCCAGGGAATCCGGGTTTACCACAGCATCGAAATATAGGGCACCACGTAAAAAGTGGTGGGTGGAGTCCGTCAGAAAAAACTGGAAGGGGCTGGCGGCCGGGCCGGCCACGTCAAAAGCAACGCCGTGTACGTTTGCCGCTTCCCGGTTGATGATGATTTCTTCGATATCACTGGCGCGCTTCAGGTGTTCTCCGGTAAGCTGAAAAGCCTTATCCCGGTGGTATTCAAAATCGGTGTAGTCAGCAAGGGGGTAGTAACTGAAGTGAATACTGCCATTAAGGCCTGCGGCCAGCTTCAGGTCGAACCAGCATTCATTTGGTGGCGCTTCGTCAAAGAAGGTTTCCTCCTGCCGCATGGCGGCAGAAACCGGTTTGTCGAAACTGAACGGACAGTAAGCTGCCTTCACGCGCTCGTAAGCCCGCTCAGGATAATCCACCCGGGGGTAAGAACGCGGCTTGGGGATGGGCAAAGCTTCACTTCCACAAGCCGTAAATAACATGGCCAGGACAAAAAAGAAAAGGACGTTACGCATATGGGTATGGTAACGTCCTTAAGCGGGAGTCTGTTGTCAGGGGAATGCCGGGTTTTCCGAAGATCCCGGCGGCGGGTTTACCCTGCAACCGGTTTGGCGGGTGCCTC
>JAUIIF010000480.1 GCA_030431945.1 Bacteroidia bacterium
GGCGGCTATGGCGGCGGTGGTTACCGTGGCGGCGGCGGCGGCGGTGGTTACCGTGGCGGCGGCGGCGGCGGTTACCGTGGCGGCGGCGGCGGTGGCGGCGGCTACGATCGTGGCGGCGGCGGCGGTGGTTACCGTGGCGGCGGCGGCGGTGGCGGCTACGATCGCGGCGGACGCGGCGGTGGCGGCGGCGGCTTTGATCGCGGCGGCGGCGGCGGTGGCTACGATCGCGGCGGACGCGGTGGCGGCGGCGGCTTTGACCGCGGCGGACGCGGCGGCGGCTTTGATGGCGGCAGCGGCGGACGTTATGACCGTGGCGGACGTGGCGGCAGCTACGACCGTACCGACGACGAGCGCGGCGGACGCGATGACCGCTGGTAAATAATTACCCGAGTAGCTTCTGCTCCCGATAAAGGGGCAGTTTGTTACGGCAGGCCCGAAACCCTCAGTAGGTTTACCATTCCTGTCGTCACTCTTACTCGTTACCCGGAAAATGCCAGGATTGACCTGGCGTGATGCTAGTCCTAAATCAAAGTGGTTCAGGTATAGTGTTAAAACCAGAGAGCACCTGCAGGCTTAGTCCTGCAGGTGCTCTTCTTTTTATTACCTTCGTATTCAGCGGCTTCCGTCAGCCCCTTTCCAATACAACTCGAATTAAAAGTAGTGTTTTACCATGCAAAAAATTTTCTCCCGGGCAATCCTGCCTTTAGGCCTGCTATTGCTGAGCCTGAGCCTTACGGCCCAACTGATTACGACTAATCCGGCAGCCCCTACTGATGATCAGGCGGTCACCATCACCTTTGATGCCACCCAGGGCAACGGAGGGTTAGCTAACTGCAATTGTGACGTTTACGTACACACCGGAGTGATCACCAACAACTCTACCAGTGCCAGCGACTGGAAGTACGTAACCACAGAATGGGGCGTGGCCGATGCTGACTGGAAGCTAAGCCCGGTAGCAGGGGAAGACAATAAGTACACTTATACCTACGGGCCCAGCATCCGCGAATATTTTGGTGTTCCGGAAAGCGAGGACATCGAGAAAATTGCCTTCGTTTTCAGGAACGCTAACGGCTCGCAGGCAGGGAGAGCAGCCGGCGGAGCCGATATATTTATCGACGTCAGTGCCGGCGGCAGCGCCCTGGGCCTTACCGTAGCGGGAGAGCCCGGAGAAGACACCTGGCCTCTGGGCCGCCCCCTTCCCGTCCTGGTGGGTGCTACCCGCACCGCGAACTTAAGCATCTTCGATAACGGGGTCGAAGTAGCCTCCGGCACCGGCATAGAGCTGGCGCACGACCTGAGGTTCACCACCCCCGGCGAACATAATGTTGTCTTTGTCGTCAACAGTGAAGACGGGATGGAAGCCCGTGACTCTTTCGGGATTAACGCCAACCTGGTCGCAGCTTTTACCTCTCCGGCGGAGGACATTGTTAATGCCACTCCGGGTGCGCTCATTAATTTGGCCGGTACCTCCTACCTGGATGCTGAGCTGACGATCTCAGACGGTACGACCGAGGTGTTCAGTGGAACAGCTTCCAATTTCAGCCAGGAAGTAACCCTTCCGCTCAGCACCGTGACCACCTATACTTTGACGGCCACCTACCAGGGAGAAACCGCCACCGACCAGGTTACCTTCGTGACCGGACCGCCGGAGGTGGCCGAACCACCGGCCGGGTACCGGCCGGGAGCCGTCGACCTCGAGAATGGCGACGTACTGCTCCAGCTTCGCGCACCGGGCAAAACTGACGTATTCGTGGTTGGCAGCTTCAACAACTGGACCCCCACGGCCAGCAGCCGGATGAAAAAAGCCGCTACGGACGATACCTTCTGGCTGACCATCTCCGGCCTGGAGGAAGGAGAAGACCTTTTCTACCAGTACCTGATCGACGGAGACATCCAGCAACCAGACCCCTACTCCACCCTGATCCTTGACCCCAACAGCGACCCCTTCATCGAAGACGCGACCTTCCCCGGCCTCCCCACTTACCCCACCAATGCTACTACTGGTATTCTTACCTGGCACCGGCGCGGCGTCGCCCCCTACAACTGGCAAACTACCGACTACGAACGCCCCGACCCCTCCAGGATGGTGGTCTACGAACTGTTGCTCCGCGACTTCCTCGCGGACCACAGCTTCAAATCCCTCACGGATACGCTGGACTACCTGGAGCGCCTCGGCGTCAATGCCATTGAACTGATGCCCGTCAGTGAATTCGAGAACAACAACAGCTGGGGGTACAACGTCAGCTTTCACATGGCGCTGGACAAATACTACGGCTCCCCGGAAGACCTGAAAGCTTTCGTGGACGCGGCGCACGGTCGGGGGATGGCCGTCATCCTCGACGTCGTCTACAACCACGCCTTTGGCCAGTCCTCCCTGGCCCGGATGTGGTGGGACGACGAGCTCTTCCGGCCAACACCGGACAACCCTTACCTCAACGTTACCGCCCGTCACCCATTCAACGTTGGCTACGACTTCAACCACGAAAGTGAGCTGACCAAAGAATACGTGAAAGTTTCCACGTCTTACTGGCTGGAGGAGTTCCGGGTGGACGGCTTCCGCTTCGACCTCAGCAAAGGGTTTACCCAAAACAATACGGGCGACGATGTCGGTGCCTGGAACCAGTACGATGCCAGCCGGGTAGCCATCATTAAAGACTACGCGGACAACGTCTGGAACACGACGGACGGCGCTTACATGATCATGGAACACCTGGCCGAACAGCGGGAAGAACGGGAACTCTCGGAATACGGCCAGGGCATGTACTTCTGGTCCGGCTTCCAGCCGCACGACGCCTACCTGCAGTCGAGTATGGGCTTTGGCAACAACAACATCCGCGAAGTCATTTCGGGTAACCGGGGCTTCAACCGCCCCAACCTCGTCGCCTACATGGAGAGCCACGACGAAGAACGGATGCAGTACAAAAACAACCAATTTGGCAACAGTGCCGGAACTTACAGCGTCCGGGAGGAGAACACTGGCCTGGATCGCATCAAGCTCGCCAGTGCCTTCTTCTACACGGTGCCCGGGCCCAAAATGCTGTGGCAGTTCGGGGAGCTCGGCTATGACTATTCCATCAACTACTGCCCCGGTGGCGGTAACAGCGACAACTGCCGCGTTGACCCCAAACCCATTCGCTGGGATTACCGGGACGACTACGACCGCGCGGAAGTCTACAACGTAATTGCCGACCTCCTGTATCT
This sequence comes from Bacteroidia bacterium, assembly GCA_030431945.1. Lineage (GTDB taxonomy): Bacteria > Bacteroidota > Bacteroidia > Chitinophagales > Saprospiraceae > Neolewinella. Next base: position 3,202 of record JAUIIF010000480.1, read on the forward strand.
GCGCAATACGACCGACCTCTTCCACGGCAGTGTCACCAAGCAACAGCTGAACGGCCTGGAAAAAATTCTGAACCTGACCAGTGAAGACGGCGAGGTAGCCGTAGTGGGCAACTTCAACGTTACGGAAAAAAGCATTTCCGGTATCTTCCCGGCCGCCGGGGAGTGGTACGACTACTTCACCGGTGAAACGCTGATGGTAACCGACCCCAACGTGGCCATGACCCTGGCTCCGGGAGCCTTCCGCGTTTTTCTGTCCAGCCCGGTGGAACGCATGGCCGGCCAGCTGCCCACTTCCCTCAATGACCGGGAAGTCGCCCGCCTGCAGCTCGGTGTTTTCCCGAATCCAAGCGATGGTGCGCTTAACGTCAGCTTCACCCTGGCGGCACCCGCCGCCGTAACCATTGACCTGATGGACGCGACCGGCCGCCAGGTACAACGACTCTACCAGGGCCGCCTGGGCAGCGGTGACCGGCAGTTGTCATTATCAGCCCGGCAGCAACCCGCCGGGCTTTACTTTCTCCGCATCAACGATGGTACGGGTAGCGGGGTGCGGGCCGTGATGCTGCGGTAACGATAGCGTGAATATACCTAAGTCAGAGTGGCTTGGGTATAGCTCTTGGGGCGCGGCCGCAGGTGCAACAGGAGTCATCCCGAATTTTCACTGCGCTATTTTAAGCCCTGAAATCTAGTTAAGGGTATTCCCTCCCTGCCGGGGGCCTACTTTTTTTGCAAAAAAAGTAGCCAATGCCTTGCTGTGCTGGCGGCTGATCGGAAAACGTAGCCACCAGCAAGGCAGATCGCCAAAAGCTTACGTTTCAAGCCTCGAGGAACGATTACTTGCTGCTAGCTGCGCATGGTCATTTCCCCGAGGTTACAGCCTCAGCTACT
>JAUIIF010000481.1 GCA_030431945.1 Bacteroidia bacterium
CGCCCAGATAAAAAAGATGTATGCTGCCGAGATTGGTGAATTCAATAGCCTGAAGTGGGACCTGGACGCCGCCCAGAATGAGCTCGCCAAACTCTTGGCCAGCTCTAAAGTAGACCGTGCCAAAGCGCTGGGCAAAATGGACGAAGTTTCCGGCCTGGAAGAGCAGCTTAAGCGCGTCCGGCTCGGCATGCTGGTCGACATAAAGAACGTCCTGACGGAAGAGCAGCAGCTGAAACTCAAGGGGCTGCGCACGGCCGCGGACCTCAATACCCCTACCTACCACATTGCTGCCATCAATGAGAGCCCGCGGATGGTGCTCAAGGTAAACGGAGATACGGGCGGTAGCGGAGAGCCGCTTTTTGTGGTGATTAACGGGGCGGGGGAGCAATCCTTCGTTACCTCAACCAATCAGATAAAACCTGATGACATCGCTTCCGTCAATGTGCTGAAGGGAGACGCCGCCACCCAAAAATTCGGCGCAAAAGGAAAGAACGGCGTGGTAATCATTACGCTGAAAAAATAACCCCCGCGGCTGAAAGCTTACAGTCTCTTTCGAATGGTTTTAGGAAATCTCCGTAGGCAAGTTGTCTGCGGAGATTTATCTTTTTGGCCCCTGTCCCGCTAACCGGTTGGCAGGCATACCCTTGTGCTGCCTTTTCGGTTGGTGTGGCGTGTTCAGCGTAGCCTGGCCGTACAGTAAGTTCTTTTCCTCCGCCAAAAGGTGGCGGCTACTACTTACATTTGCGCCAGCCAATTACCACCACAGATGTCAGCCAGAATTTTAATCATCGGCGCCGGCCGTTCCTCTTCCTCTCTGATCAAATACGCATTAGACAAAAGTGAAGACTTTGGTTGGAGCATAACGGTCGCCGATGCTGACCCTGCTGCCGCTGCGGCAAAAGTTAAGGATCACCCCCGTGGTCACGCCGCCTGGCTCGACGTAATGAAGACCAATGATCGCAGAGACCTGATCGGAAGGGCGGACATCGTCGTGTCCCTGCTGCCGGCACACTTACACATTGAAGTGGCGCAGGATTGTATCCGGTTGAAAAAACACCTGGTTACGGCCAGCTACGTAAGTCAGGAATTGTACCGATTGGGAGATGAGGCCCGTAACCGGGAACTGATCTTTATGGGGGAGATGGGCCTGGACCCCGGTATTGACCACATGACGGCGATGCAACGACTCAACGTCATTCGTGAAAAAGGAGCTAAGGTCACGGCTTTTCGTTCGTTCACCGGGGGGTTGGTCGCACCGGAGAGTAACAATAATCCGTGGGGCTACAAATTTACCTGGAATCCGCGCAACGTCGTCCTGGCAGGGCAGGGGACCGCTCAGTACCTGGAAAACGGGAAGCTGAAATTCATTCCTTACCAGCGCCTGTTCAAGACCCTGTGGGACATTGAGGTGCCGGGGCAGGGGAAATTCGAAGCGTACGCTAACCGCGACAGCCTTTTGTACCGGAAGCAGTACGGCCTGGAGGACATCCCGACCATTCTGCGGGGTACGCTGCGTTATCCCGGATTCGCCGAAGCCTGGAGTGCCCTGGTTAAGGTGGGACTGACCAATGCGGATTTTCCGATCCTCGACAGTGCCAAGATCACTTATCACGAATTGATGGAAGCGCTTGCGCCTTCCGGTCCGGGCTCGGTTAAGGATCGCATCGCTCAGTTATTACGCATCGATCCGAATGGCGAAGTTATGGGGCGCCTGGTCTGGCTGGGCCTGTTCCGCAAAAAGAAAATCAAGCTTCCCGACGCCACACCGGCCCTCATTCTGGAGAACTTACTCCTCGATAAATGGAAGCTGGCACCGCAGGATAAAGACCTGATCGTGATGCAGCACCAGATTGACTACGAGCTGGGGGGCAAGAAATACCGGGACATCAGCAACCTGACGATGAAGGGCGAAAATGCCACCGATACTGCGATGGCACGTTTGGTCGGCTTGCCCATGGGCATTTTCACGCGCCTGATCAGCCAGGGTAAAATCCAGGCTACCGGGGTGCACATTCCCACCATGCGGGAAGTCTACGAACCCGTCCTGGAAGAGATGAAAGAATTCGGGATGGTGCTGACCCACCACACGGAAGAGCTAGCGTAACGATTAGGCAGCAGGTGGCGCGCACGCAGGTGCAAAGGAAGACCTGAGGAGCCATCGTCGTGCAGACCACCGTTACCTTAGCTTCGCATGGCCTCTACGGCATCCATCTTTGCGGCCAGGCCGGCGGGGATTGCGCCCGCCAGAATACCGACTACTGCCGACAAGACGACCCCGATGATGGCATATTTGACGCTCAGGGTAATGGCAAAGGACTCGAAGAAAGTATTAATGATCGAGGTGATACCGACCACTAACCCCAGGCCGATGATGCCACCGATAATGCAGAGGATCACCGATTCCGTCAGAAACTCCAGCAGAATAACGAATTGACGGGCACCGAGGGCCTTCTTTACCCCAATCAGACTGGTTCTTTCCTTCACCGATACGAACATGATGTTTGCCACGCTGATGGCGCCGACGATCATCGAGAAAATCCCGATCAGGCCGCCCACCATGTTGAGTACGCCGAAAAAGCCGCCGATGGCATCCGCCATCATACTCAACTCGTTCATGGCGAAGTTGTCGTCTTCCCGCGGCCGGAGGCTGCGGGTGGAGCGTAAAATACCACGGATGTCATCCTGCAGTTGTTGCGTTTCCACGCCCGGTTTTGCCTTGACGGCCACCGTACCGCCAAAGCGATTGCGGTTCTTGAGGTTAATGAAGCGCGCGGCATTATTGTAGGTAACCATGATGGCATCATCAAAATCCAGGGGGTTAATCAGGTCATCCCCCGCTTTCTCCAGTACGCCAATCACCTCGTATTTCCGCCCGCCCATCTTAACGGTTTTACCCACCGGGTTCAGGGAGCCGAACAGCTCTTCCGCAATGGTGTACCCCAGCAACAACTTGTCTGCCCCTCCTGAATACTCCGCAGTGCTCCAGTAGCGCCCTTGCCCTACTTCGATGTTGAGCATTCGGTCCAGCTCAAAAGTGGTGACGAAAAGGAAGCCGCCTTCGACCGTGTTTTTCTGGTACTTCAGGCTTTTTACGCCGGGGACGGTCCAGTACGTTACCAGCGAAGCCGTGGGCATCCGCTCCTTCAGGGCTTCGTAATCAGCATAATCAGGGTAGGGGCGCTGAAAGTATTCCCACCAGTCGCCACTGTTATCCTTCCACGGCCATTTGTCGATGTAGACCACGTCGTCTCCCAGCTTGGCCAGGCTACCCGAAATGTTCTTTTCCAGAGACTCCACGGCCGAGAGCACCCCAATGATACAGAAGATACCGATGGAGATGCCGAGGAGGGAAAGGAAGGTCCGTAGTTTGTTTCCGATAAGCTGGGCCATTGCCTGGCGAATACTCTCGGATAATATTTTAAGGAATAGCATGTGGCGAAATTGGGTCGCTAAAGGTAAAAAAACGGGCAGCAGTCTTAGTTCTGCTTAGACCAAAGGCGGATAAAGATGGACAAACGTTGCTTTTTCCTCCCCCAAGAACAAACTTTCCGAAGGTGAGTGACTTATCTAAGAGGAACAGGATGGAAAGGTTTAGTAAAATACCCTTACTTTTGCACGCTGTTTCGCTAACATCGCCTTTAAAATAGCTTCCGGGAATGAGGACAAAGTTGTCACAATTTAAGTTTGAACTGCCTGATAAATTCATCGCCAAAACGCCTAGTAAGCGCCGAGATGATAGCCGCCTGATGGTCGTAGACCGGGCTACTGGTAAGATCGAGGATAAGATGTTCACCGATCTGCTCGATTACTATGATGAGGGTGATACGCTGGTCTTTAACAATACCAAGGTGTTCCCCGCTCGTCTTTACGGCCTGAAGGAGAAAACCCAGGCGCGTATTGAGGTTTTTCTCCTGCGGGAACTGAACAGTCAGGCACGTCTGTGGGACGTACTGGTGGACCCCGCCCGTAAAATCCGGGTGGGCAACAAGTTATACTTCAACGATAAGCGCGGCGTCACCCGTCTCGTGGCGGAAGTGGTCGACAATACAACCAGCCGCGGGCGTACCATTCGTTTCCTCTACGA
>JAUIIF010000482.1 GCA_030431945.1 Bacteroidia bacterium
TCTCCAGCGAGAAAGTGCACCACGAGCAACTGCTACAGCGGGTACCCCGCGCTGCGCTGGAACGCTTTACCAACCTGCTGGCCGGCGCCCTGGCGGAGGCAACGCCTGCCTGGCTACCTTCCCTGCGCCGATTACTGGTACAAGCGTCCGTCTACCCCAGCCAGGCGGAAACGACCGACCAGGCCAACCGCTATGCCCTGCTGCTCACCCTGGGAGCCGGGGCCATCGTTCCCCGACGGGCAGACCGCTTTACCGGGCAATTCCTGGCCCTGATTGCCCGCGAGCATAATACTGGTACCCCGGCACTGGCCGGTCGGCTGCTGGCGGTCGAAAAGGGCGCACCTCCCGCGCCATTGCTATTGGCACTCCAACGCATTCACGCCAGCCTTGGCCCGGCGGAAATCAGGCAAATCAAGCAAACTGCCGCGCAGCAAGACGACGCCAATGAGCAGATTCCCGCACAGCAGCGCAAGGGGCTATACTTCCAGGCAGCACTGTTCTACCAGTTGCGTACCGGTGCATCGCCCTGGTGGGAGCCCCAGGGATTGCGTATCGATCAATTGTTTCAGCGAGCTGCCGAAGCCGACGTAGCCGCCCTTACCAGGCAGCTGGCGGAACAACCGGTACTCGCGCAGCGGCTTTTCCCCTTCCTTACCGAAACGACACTCCTGGCCTTCGTGGAACACGTTTTTGCCGCATACGCTGATTTTTTGGTGGTGTGGACGGCCACAGTCCGCAGCCTGCAGGCAAAAGGCCTGCTGTCGGCGAGCGCCGGTAAGACGACGGCCTGGACATCCGCCTGGGCCTTTGCCCTGCGTCAGCAGGCCTTCAGTGGCCCGGCCTTCGTTGCGGATGCGCTGGTGACAACCGGCGCGGCCTACCGGATAGACCGCGAGCCGTTGCTGGACCTGCTGCGGCAGGAAGTGGAGGTACACGTGGCGGCAAATGACCTGCGCTACTACCGGCTGGCTACCCTGCTGAAGTCAACGACGGCGGACGACACCACAACGCCGGGCGGAGGGCCGCAGGGCACCGCCGTATTACCCGGGGCAGCCGCCGCACCGGACCTGGGGGGCGCGGCCGCGGGTGCAGGGGAAGGGCTTCAGGAACAGCAAGGCCTGACGCCCACTCCCGTCCCGCCTTCACCTCCTCCCGGAGCGACGACTTACGCGGTCCTTCTCAGCGAAGAGTTGCGGCAGCTCCGGCATTTTTTGTTAAGTGGTACCCCGCTGCCGGGGCGGCCGGCCGCCACGCAGGCAACCTTGCTGGAAGTACAGGAACGTATTATTCGGCTGCACCCGGAAGTTGCCCGGTCGTTCTACCGGACGATGCTTCCGAACCGGGCGGCCCGGGAAAGGCTGATTCGTTTTTTCCCGACCACGCTACTGCAACAATTAGCGCAGCTGTTGCTGGGGGCCGGGCAGGCCGCCATGGAGCGGCAGTGGGCGGATCTGGCCCGGTTACTTCCGGCAACCGTGGGGCAGTTCCAGGCAGCCGCTTTTCGGCAGTGGGCGCTCGAACACCTGCTTGCCTTTCCTGGAGTACACCGGGCAGTTCCGTACCTTGGGCAGTACCCTCAGTATTTGCTCGCAGGAATTGCCCGGCGCAATAATGTTTCCCTCGAGCAATTATTTCTTTCCCTCTCCGAAGTGGTCCGCCTCCCTCCTGCGGAAGTGACGGAAGACTGGGAAAAAATACTGTCCGAAGTACAAGCACAAAAACAACAACAGGCCAACGAGGAGGCAGCAAAAGAGGTGGCCCAGAATTCAGAATTGTTGGAAGAATCACTGTTCGTACACAATGCCGGCCTGGTCATCATGGCCCCATTCTTCCATCGCTACTTCACGATGCTTGAAATGCTGGAAGCGCGAGATTTCAGAAGCGAGGAAGCTGCCATCCGGGCCGTCCTGTTGCTGGAGTACCTGGCATCCGGGCGAACGGAGGTACCGGAACACGAACTGGTTTTCAACAAGGTACTCTGCGGCCTGCCCGTCTCCACTCCCGTCCCGTCCTCCCTGGAGTTGACGCCAACGGAGGAAGAAATTTCCCGCCAGCTGCTGCACGCCGTGCTTCAGAACTGGGACAAGATGAGCAACTCCACCGTGGAGAACCTGCGGGGCTCCTTTATTTTACGGGAGGGCATGCTGCGGGAACGGGAAGACCACTGGGACCTGCAGGTCGCTGCGAAAGGCTTCGACATTATCCTCAGCTTTTTACCCTGGACAATCTCCGTCATCAGCCTGCCCTGGGTAGAGAAACGACTGGAAGTAAGCTGGAATACAAACGCATAAATCATGTCTGCACAAACCGCCAATGCTCACGATCTGGAACAGGAATTCACCTGGTTCTCCGCCGTCATCCAGCAACGGTTCACCAACTATTTCCAGCCGGCGGACAACGCGCCGGACGTTTACGAAATCCCGCCGCCGGACCTGGCTCCCACCTCTCCCTACGCCAAATTCTTACCGCGGATGAACGACTGGGCCGCAGCCCACCGTCCTGAAGAAGTACCCGTAAACGAGTGGCTGCTGGCGCACCGCCTGCTGCAACTGCTCGCCCTGGCGCCGCACGTGCAGCCCGCCAGCCTCGATGTTTTCTTCACCCGAAATACGCTGTACGACCGGGGGTTTACTGAGTTTGGCGGCGTAAGCAGTAAGCAGCACGGAGGCTTTCTGCCGACCGGCGAGACGGCCATGTTTCTCCTGGCCGGCAGTGACCTGGGCCGGCGGAACGCCCTGCTCGCCCTGTTCGAAGAAAACCACTTTTTCGTGACGGAGAACGTCCTAACCCTCCGTGGCCAACCGGCCAACGAACCTTTTCTGAGTGGTATCCTGACGCTGAGCGACGAAGCGCTGACGCGCTGCACCACCGGTACCCCCTTCGAGCCACGCTACGGCAGTAATTTCCCCGCCCGCCGGCTGACGACGACCATGACCGAGGAGGACCTCGTCCTCGACGCCCACCTCCGCGAAGACCTGCAGGAAATTGCCGCCTGGATCCGCCACGAAAGTACCATCATGGATAAGTGGGGCCTCGGCAAATTCATCAGTCCCGGTTACCGGGCTTTGTTTCACGGTCCGCCCGGCACCGGAAAGACCCTCTGTGCCACCCTGCTTGGCCGGCAAAAAGACCTGCCGGAGCGGCCGGTTTTTCGTATTGATCTTTCGCAAATCGTCTCCAAATACATCGGGGAAACGGAAAAGAACCTGGCGCAGCTCTTTGCCCAGGCCGAGCACAAGGACTGGATTCTTTTCTTCGACGAGGCCGATGCCCTCTTCGGCAAACGCACCTCCACCAAGGGCGGCAACGACCGCTACGCCAATCAGGAGATTGCCTACCTGCTGCAACGCATTGAGGCTTACAACGGGGTCGTCATCCTGGCCACCAACCTGAAGGGTAACATTGACGAGGCCTTCGCCCGCCGGTTTCAGTCCATTCTTTATTTCCCCATGCCCGGCCCGGCGCAGCGGTTACAACTGTGGGAAAAGATCTTCGGTGACACCCTCATCCTGGCGGATGACGTAGACCTGCCACACCTCGCGCAGCAGTACGAACTCTCCGGGGGCAGCATCGTCAACGTAGTCCGGTACTGCGCGCTCGCCGCTTTGCGGCGGGAACCAGCCGTGGTGTGGCAGGTAGACGTGCTCGAGGGCGTGAGAAGGGAGTTGCGGAAGGGGGGAAAGACGGGGTAGGCGTTAAAGCGGTTTGGCCATAACAGGATTAAATATTAATTTTTATCAACACGAGTAATAAATAAGACAGGAAGGTGGTAAGGCACACTACTGGACATTTTACGGTTTTAACTTTTCCCCCGCCCTCTCCAACTCGCTTCGCCTGAGGGCTCAGCGGAGAGGAAGCCAAAAATGTCCAGTAGTGTGGTGATAAGGTCACAATCATGGAATCCAGGCTTGCAATAGAGAGAACGAGTCTGGACCAAATTTCTACGTTGGTTCATGATTACGGGACATCTATGAGAAGCCAGTAAAAGATGGGAAGCTACGTTACAAAAGTCAGACTAAGCCTTGGTCTTTTTCAATACCTCTCTGAAAGTAGAATCTCCTTGCAGGCGATTTAAAAA
>JAUIIF010000483.1 GCA_030431945.1 Bacteroidia bacterium
GGAGCAGGCGGGCGGGCCCGTAAACTACACCAACGACTTTCTTTTCCCGGTCGCCAGGTCCACCAGCCGTCCGCCCTTTTCGGAGACGAAGCGCTGGATGATCCGCGCACTATCCGGATGGCTTTCGAGGTAGTTGATGTCCTCCAGAATCGACTCCAGATCGTGAGCGGTGTCTCTGTTCACAAAAGTGAAGCCCCGGTATTTCCCTTCCTGCACCAGAATAACGGCTTCTTCATCGTGGGTCCTGCCGCGGTCGAATAGCAGGAAGTCATAATCAAATACGTCCCGTAAATGCAACCGTGCGGCCTCTGCCCGCAGATTATATTCGGCGGGGCTTTCCACCCCATGACAAGCCCCCCGGCACTGCTTGAGGTGGTAGTAGAAGCAAATTTTTCCCGTCTGTTGCTTCGTCAGTATTCCGCAAAGCTCCAGGTTTTTCCGGACAAAATTCAGTCGCCCTTTTGCCCTGCTGAGGGTGGGGAATTCACTGATTACCTCTTCTTCCTTCCGTACCTGGGCCGTATTCCGGACAATATCAAAGCAACGGTAACCTTCCTCATTCAGCTTGGACGTGATGGCATACGCAAAGTTAGTCCGTCGTTGTGCCCGGTTAATACTTGGCTGCAAACGCTTTATTTCCTCACTCTCGTGCAGCAGCGCCACCAGTTCGGAGCCCGTCAATTCAAAGGTAATATCCGCTACCTGGCGGGCAATTAGTTTCCCCTTCCCCGTACGATCGTTAAAGTGCTGGGCTACGCGGGAACGGATATTCTTGCTTTTGCCCACGTAAATCACCCGACCGGTATCATCGTGAAAATAGTATACGCCACAGTCTTCCGGCAGCTTTTCCAGCTGCGCCAGGTTCATGTTCCGGGGCAGCTTTGTTTCACTGATGCCACGATTGACCAGCGCGGCCACCTGTTCAGCAGAATCAGGACCAGACAAACAAAATTTAAGTAGTTCAGTCGTGGCCGTCGCATCCGCCAAAGCCCGGTGGTGATTATCCAGCCTGATGCCGAAATGTTTCACCAGGTTCCCCAGGCTGTAAGACCGCAGACCGGGATAGGTTTTACGCGTCAAGCGGACGGTGCACAGCTGTTTGCGGGTAAACGTGTAGCCCAGGCGCCGAAATTCTTCTTTTACGAAGTCGTAGTCAAAACGAGCATTATGTGCGACAAAGATCCGGTTTTCCGTTAGTTCTACGATACGACGTGCGACTTCATGAAATTTGGGGGCATCTTTAACCATGTCCATCGTTATCCCGGTCAGTTCCGTAATACCGGCGGGGATATAAGTTTCCGGATTCAGTAAGGTCTCGTAGGTTTCAATTACCTTTTCCCCGTCAAAGATCACAATTCCGATTTCCGTAATTCGACAGCGACTGGCTTTGCCCCCCGTAGTTTCTACGTCGATAATCGCGTATTCTTTGTTCTTCATGTTGAGTGAATATCAGATAACATGGTCGATCAGTACGTACAGATAAAACGTAGGAAAGGCCTGATTTAAAGCTGATGGCGCCCTAAATTCAATACAATGGCCAAGATAGGTATATTTTTTTGTTTATTTATTGCACTTGCCGCAAATTGTAGCAAGTCCACCTCTCAGGATCAGGCGCGGACGCAGGTGCAAGCACCGGCAGGAGCAATGGCTGACTCCGTAGCAATATCCTTACCGACCGCGGCCCGTCAGGGCCGCCCGGCGGCTTATGCAACCAGTAATTACGTAAGTAAGCTGCGCGGCAAGCGGCTTGCCCTCGTCGTTAATCATACTTCTACCATTGGAACCACCCACCTGGTGGACAGCCTGCAACAACTTGGTCTTGACCTCCGCAAGATTTTTGCCCCCGAGCACGGTTTTCGGGGAAGTGCGGATGCCGGAGCGATAATTGCCGACGGCAAGGACATTCGCTCAGGTCTGCCCATAAAATCACTGCACGGAAAACACAAAAAACCTACTGCGGATGATTTGGCGGACGTGGACCTTATTCTCTTTGATATTCAGGACGTCGGTGCCCGGTTTTACACCTATATCTCAACCTTGTATTATGTCTTGCAGGCCGCAGCGGAGCAGGGAAAGACCGTGATGGTGTTAGACCGTCCCAACCCTAACGGCTACTACACCGACGGGCCGGTGCTTACCCCCGGGAATGAAAGTTTTATCGGTATTGCCCCGATCCCGGTCGTTCACGGCATGACCGTCGGCGAGTTTGCCCGTATGGCCAACGGAGAAGGTTGGCTGCAGGAGGGGCGTAGCGCTAACCTTACAGTGATTCCCATGCCGGATTATCGCCATGATCAGGCCTACGAACTGCCCATCCCCCCTTCACCGAATTTACCTAACCAAACCAGTATCTACCTCTATCCCAGTTTGTGTTTTTTTGAAGGAACAGCTTTATCCGTAGGCCGGGGTACGCGCAAGCAGTTCCAACTTTACGGGCACCCAAAACTCCGGTACGGGGATATTCGCTTTACCCCTACCCCCGGCCCCGGGAGTGCGAGCCCCAAGCTGCAGGGCGAATTATGCCGGGGAGTGGATTTCAGTAGCCGGCAGCTGGCCGACATCCGCCAACCTGGTTTGCAGCTGGAATATTTACTCCGAGCTTACCAGGACCTTACTGCACAGGGAATTACCTTTTTTACGCGACCAGACTTTTTTGACTTGCTGGCCGGCGGGCCAGCCCTCAGAGAAGCCATCCTCCGCGGGGAGACAGCCGCCCAGATACGGGAGAGCTGGCAACCTGCGCTCACAGCATTTAAACAACAAAGAGAGCCCTATCTGCTTTATCCTTAGGCAGCATTATTCCACTACTTCAGGTTTTCGCTCCTCCACTATTTAAAGCGAATGGCCTTTACCGGATCTATGCGGGTAACCAAATAAGACGGCACTATCAGAAAAATCAAGGTCACTAAAAAAGTACCCAGGTTCAGGGCGATAATTGTTGGCCAACTGATTTCAATAGGCGCAACGGATAAATAATAGGACTCCTCATCAAGGTGTACCAGGCCAAACCTGTCCTGCACCCAGCAAAGGGAAAGACCGATGAAGTTACCGAGCAGGAGCCCTCCGACAATAATAAAACCTGCGTAATACAGGAAAATTTGGCGGATGCTCCAGTTACTTTGTCCAAGCGCCTTGAGCGTACCGATCATATTTGTCCTTTCCAGGATAAGGATGAGTAAGGCAGTCATCATATTGATGATGGCTACAATGATCATCAGGGTCAGGATGATGGCCCAGTTATAGTCCTGAATATCCAACCAGTTAAACAATTCGCTAACCTTTCGGCGAATGCTCTCCCCGTAAAGGTCCTGTGGCAATACTTCATAATGAATGTAATTACTAAGCAATTCGAGGTCAGCTAAGTCATCAATTATCACCTCGAATCCTCCCACCTGGTCCTCCTCCCAGCCAAGCAGGGCGCGGGGCTGCTTGATGTCTACGAGTGCAAACTGACGGTCGTATTCTTCCAACCCCGTTTTATAAATTCCGGTTACCGTAAAGGCCCGGGGCCGTTCCTTTAAATCACGGGCGATGTAGGCGAAATCGATTCGGTCCCCCAGCCCTACTTTAAGTCTGTTGGCCGTTATGCTGCTGATGATTATTCCTCTGCTGACGGAGTCAGGACGGATAACCAAGCGCTCACCTTCCTCCAGGTACCTCCCGAAATTATCCCAGTCATAGTCTTCCGCTATTCCTTTCAGAATAAGGGCCTCCTGCGTCGGGAGTCTTTCCCCTGCTGCGTATACGGATACCACCCCGGGGAGTACGATAAATTGTTGGATGTGATCAACTCCTCCGTTGGTCGTCTTGGCCTCCCCGCCTTCAAGGCCCAACGCACTACCAAACGGTTCCAGGGTTACCCGGCTGATGGTATCCATACTGGGGTAAAATGCCTGCCGGTTCGAAATGGGGTAGTTATATGTGTCTAGAATACTATAGCTGGCTGCATCAGCGGTGATGTGAATATGCCCCCAGAAACCAAATATTTTAGTTGATATCTCGGACTTAAAGCCGGAAATCAAGGCACTTGCCAATACCATTGTTGCCATGGAAATTGCTACAGCTGCAACCGCAATA
>JAUIIF010000484.1 GCA_030431945.1 Bacteroidia bacterium
GAAACGGTTGACCAGCGGGTTGGAGGTTTCGTAGGAACTACTCAGCGCTTCGACGGAACTGAGCACAATACCCTTCACTGCATCCAGCGGCCGCGCCCCTGCAATCCCCGTAATCTCCAGAAAGCGAAAGCCATGAAAAGTAAAGCGAGGCTGAATCACCTCCCTGGCGCCCCCCTTCGTGATGTAAATGTCCTGCGTCAGGGCCGCCCGGATGTTCTCCAGCATGATCATGTTTTCGTTGCCGGCATAATCGGGCAATTCCGGATACCGCACTTCTGCGTAGCGCAGCACGATGGTATCTCCGGCCTGGGTATTCTCCAACACTACCTGCGGAACACCGACCATGTTTTGCCCCATATCGTAGACGTAGACCCCGGGACGAACTTCTTCGCTGGATTGCGGCACCAGGGTATCGATGGCCCGGACTTCCGTACCGGGCTGGCTCTTCAGCCGGAAGTTGTCGTAACTGAGCGAAAGCGGCTGACCGATAAAATTGCGAAACGTACCGGTGACACTGGTGCCTTCCAGCGGCACCACCATTGCCGGTTTCCAGCCGGGCGCAGCAAAGCCGGGCGCCTGCCACCCTGCCAGCTGGTCCTCCCGCCGGGCGTCATAAACCTCTCCCTGAAAGAAACTGCCGTAGCGGATCGGGCCACCGGTAAAGAGCTCCCAGTCCTGATCGTTGGTCTTGATGATGCGTTCGCTGCCGTCCGCATAAGTGATGATCAGCTGGGCCAGCAAGGACTGGCGGTCGCCAAAATAGTTCCAGTTGCTGCCCGTAAAGGTGAGGCCGCCACTCCACCAGCCCTCCCCGAGCCAGGCTCCGAGCACGTTGTCAGCTCCCTGACGCACGTCAGCGGTGACGTCGTAGGTCTGGTACATGTGGGATTTATTGTACTGCGTCAGCCCGGGGTTAAAGTAGTCTTGCCCTACCCTCTTCCCGTTCAGGAATATTTCGTAGATGCCCCTGGCCGTAACGTAAAGTCGTGCCTTTGCCACGGCCTGCTCCGCAGTAGTAAACTCGGTCCGCAACAGCGGAGCTCCGTTCTTGCTGGGGTCCGCAAGGCTAAAGAACGGCGTATCGGTGGCCACAATTTTTTGGTCGGGAATCCTGGCCAGCACGTTGGCCGGCTGGCGGTAATTGCGGATGAGGACGTTGGTAAAGTGGGCCGTTCCGCCGGCGGGGACTCTGAAACCGACTTCACCGACCATCGGTGCCGAGATGAAATCGCCTCCCTGGCCGAAGGGATTCAGGTTGAGCGGCGTGTCATTTAATTGGTGGTCGGTCGTTTGCCCATCGAGGTAAAGGTTGCCTTGCCCGAATACGAGTTCGAGCTCAAAACGGTGCGGCTCGTACAAATTTTCCGGGTTGAGCAGATCCTCCGGGACAACAAAAGAATAGAGCGGCTTACCGGCCTGATCATCAGGAGCATACCCGGCACGATACAGGTGTACGCGGGCCTGGCCATCCTCGTGCAGGGTGGATGGGTCTAACTCGATGGCCAGGTAACTTTCATCGCGGCCGGTCTGTACGCCGAAGAGGTTTTTGTTCTTGTCCTGAAAACGGGCGTCGTTTCCCCCGAATAAGAAAGCGGGGCGGGTTATTCCGGCTGCTGCCTCCAGTTGGAGGGTGTAGGCCAACCGGAATACGGACAGGTAGGGACTGTACAGGATCAGGTCTTCGTCATCACCGCCGATCCACTGTGCGTCGTTCCAGGCATCCTCGGCGTCCTGGCCGAGGGTGAGGGCCGTCTCAAACCAGGAGGAGGCCCGGGCGACGGAGCCATCTTCCGCTTCAATTTCCACCGTCCAGTCGTAGCGGGTGCGTGGCTGCAGGGGCTGCCCGGCATACGTTACGTTGAGGGAAGTGGCAGAGTTGACTTTGCCGGAATTCCAGACGGTACTGCCCCGCTCGTCCTTCACCACCAGGTGGTAAGCGACCTGGCGCGCGCCGCGGCGGTGATCCGCAGTGGTCATATTCCAGCGAAACCGGGGGGTGGCGGTTTCCAGCCCGAGGGGTTCGGTCAGGTATTCCGTCTGCAGGTTGGCGAGTCCGGTTTGTCCGAAGGCGGCGCAGAGGGAAGTCAGCAGGAGTGCTACAACCAGCAATGGCCGGCGCAGGGTGATTGCACCAGCCGGTCCTTTACGGTGCGGGCGGCGATTAAACCCGTATTCAGCCTGGAAGGTCAGCAACGTGATGGATGGGTACAGCATCTGTCTAAAAGTTGTTGTTCAGCCAGGTCAGCATGCGTTCCAGGGCGGGAACGGCGTCGCGGCTGAATTCATTACCCAGAAATTCATTGCTTCCGGAATCGAGGAAAGCGTGGTTCCGGCCTTCGTGGACCCAGTACTCCAGGTCATCGTGGCCGGCCGCCTTCAGTTTGTTCAGGTAGGCCTGAATGGAGGCCGGCGTTGTCAGTTGATCCTTGGAGCCAACGGTAAAGAGCATGGGGGGGTAATCGCGTTCCGTGGCCGGAGCGATCAGGTACACGGGGGATACCATTTTGTAGCGTTCCGGATCATCCTGCGGCGAATAGGCACTACCAAAGATACCGCGGGGGCTGGCGCCCCCGAGTTGCCAGAAAATATTACCCGCCTGCTCGAAGCCGTTCAGGGCGGAAGACAGGTGATCAAAAGCGCCGTAGCTGATCATCGCGCCCTGTACTTCCACGCCGTTTTCCGGCAAACCGGCGGCGGGCAGGTAGCTGGGTTGAAAGTGGTAGGCGGGGGCGGAAAATTGACCGGTGGTGAGCTTATGCCCCTGGGTGGCCACCATGGTGGCCAGGTGCCCGCCGGCGCTGTCTCCCGTAACGATCAGTTGCTGCGGATCACCGCCGTAGGCGGCAATGTTTTCCCTTACCCAGAGTAAGGCCCCGAAGGCATCTCCGATGATTTCGTCCATGGTAACGCTGTTGTCCAGATCACCAAGCAAGCGATAATTGACATTGCAGACGACGTACTCTCCGTGACTGGCCAGGTAAGCGGCGGCCTCGTCCATGATGCTCTTATTGTTGATCAGCCAGCCACCGCCGTGGTACATGATGATTACCGGGTATTTTTTCTTTTTCGTCTGGGGCGTATAGATGTCCATCGTCAGGTCGAAACCACGCGGCGCGGCCCACTGGACATCAGCAGCCCTGGTATATTCATGCGCGGTCGCAGGTGCGGTGGAGGTTGCAGGAGCAGTTGGTTGCTTACAGCCAATCATAGCGGCAATTATGACAAGGTACAGCGGAAAAAATCTCATTGATCGTACTTTAAGTTCGCAGTAGGGATGGCAGAATAAATGCAAGCTGGTATTGCTGATCGGAGCTACCTGCTTTGCCACATCAACTTGCCGGGCACCTGCGGCCGCGCCCGCTAAACTGTTTGTCCCTGACGGGAGGCGGCAGTGCAGTCCGGCAGCAAGCAGCGTTCCGCCCGGTGTCACAGCAGTTCCCGGCTACGGCATGGAAGGGGCGGACAAGTTATCACATTACTTATTTTATCGGCCATCAGAAATTGAGCAGGGAGCGCGTTCGCTCTCCTTTATTGTAGCGTTCAGCATCAAAGCGGTAAAGAAAGGCGCCCTTGCGGGAGGAGGTTTTATCCTTTTCGTCCAGCTTTTGCAAGACATCGAGGGAGCGCACTTTATTGATGAAGTTGCGCTTGTCGAGCGAAACATTCCAGATGGCTTCGTAGAGTTTCTGGAGCTGGCGCATGGTAAACTTTTCCGGCAACAACTCGAACCCGATGGGTTCCGTTTCTGCTTTGATTTTCAGCCGCTTCAGGGCCGCCTTGACCATTTTGTTGTGGTCAAAAATCAGGGGCGGAGCTTCCGCTACGCTGAACCACTTTGCCGAAAACTCCTGGATGAGCTTTTTACGGTGCTCTTTGATATTTATGAGTGCGTAGTAGGCGGTGGAGACAATCCGTTCTTCCGGGTCACGATCAATTTCGCTGAAGGTGGCTACCTGCTCCATGAAAATATTGTCCAGGCCGGTGTAGCGCGTGAGGATTCTGGTAGCCGCAGCTTCCAGCACTTCGTCTTTACTGAGGAAGCCGCCGACGAGCGACCATTTTCCTTTTTCG
>JAUIIF010000485.1 GCA_030431945.1 Bacteroidia bacterium
TTAGTTAGTTTGTTTTTTAAGCTAACTTAATTTTTCACCTTAATTCCTTTTATCATGGGTTACGGAAAATGGTCTTCGACCGAATATTCAACTTACCGCCGCGGCTACGCCGGTAAAAGCCGCGACGACATTTTTACCTCTAACAAGCACCGACGGATTGATCCGAAACTGGATCCATTCCGGCTGGGTACACGCGAGAGTCGGGATTCTGCGGAGCACCCCCAGAGCCTGGCCATTGGTTTATTTCTTGACGTTACCGGCTCTATGGGCCACATCCCGCACGATCTGGTCGCTAACCAGTTGGGTACAATGATGGATACGCTCACGGGGCATGGCGTGAAGGACCCGCAGCTGATGTTTTCGGCAATTGGGGATCACCGCTGTGACAAAGCCCCGCTGCAAATGGGGCAGTTTGAATCCAGTACCCAGCTGGTCAACGACGGCCTCAGTCGTCTCTTTCTCGAAGGTGGGGGAGGGGATGCCCCCGAAAGCTACCTGCTGGCCTGGCATGCGGCCGCCCGGCACACCAGTATTGACTGTTGGGAAAAGCGCCGGCAGAAAGGTTTTTTGTTTACGGTAGGGGATGATACGAGCCACGCCAATTTTGAAGCGCACCACCAGACAACCATTTTTGGTTACGACCAGGCGAAGACCGTTACGGACCGGGAATTGCTCATCGCGGCCAGTGAGCGGTACCATGTCTTCCACGTTCACGTCAGTAAGGGGGCTCAGCGTAACGCCGGCCGGGTAGCAGATTACTGGGCCCCTCTGTTGGGCAAGCATTTCATTACGCTTGCCGACTACCGGCAACTCGGTAAACTCGTGGCCATGGTGGTGGCCATCCTTACCGGTAGCCCCGCCGCAGCGGTGGTGCACAACCAGGAACTGGGCTTGCAACGGGCGGTAACGGAGGCGCTGCTGGTATAAGTCGGTACACCGTGCCGACCGCCGGACAAGATTCGGCTCCCAATCTCTCCGGCACCGCAAAAGCCAGGTCGTTTATCAGCCGCAAGGCGCAGAACGACCTGGTTCCGTGGCGGGCTACTGCGCGGCCGTGTGCCGGCGGTGGGACAACTTCTTTACATCAAGTATCACCCTACAATCAATTGCTTATGACTTCCCGAATTATCCTGGGGCTTGCTTTCGGTGACGAAGGCAAAGGCGTGACGACCGATTTTTTCTGCCGCCTGGCGGAGCGGCCCCTGGTCATTCGTTTCAGCGGCGGCCACCAGGCCGGCCATACCGTAGTGACCCCAACCGGCCAGCGGCACGTTTTCAGTAATTTTGGCGCAGGTACCCTGGCCGGCGCACCGACATTCTGGAGTAAATACTGCACCTTCCACCCCGTCGGCTACGCCAACGAAAGGGAGGCGCTGCTGGCTGCTGACGTGGCGCCAATACTCTTTGTGGACGGGCGGGCGGCAGTAACTACGCCCTACGACTTGCTGTATAACCGGAAGCTGGAAGCTCACCAGCAGCACGGCAGCTGCGGGCTGGGTTTCGGGGCCACGGTGGCCCGCCACGAAGGTCCGCACAAGGTGCACGTGATGGACCTGTTCGATGATTTTGTGCTGGCCCGGAAAATGGAGGCAGTAGCAGCCTACTACCAGGAAAAACTTGGGGTAGTGTACGAGGCCGCCGTACTGGAGAAGCTGTTGGCAGACTTTCAGCAAGCCGTTAGTTACTGTCGTCGCCACTTGCGTTATACCAGCGAGCGGGCCTTTTTTACCGGGGTTGGCGAAACTTATGATGCCCTGATCTTCGAAGGGAGCCAGGGACTGCTCTTAGATCAGGAGTTCGGGTATTTTCCGCACGTTACCCGTGCGCACGTCAGCAGCCGGAATGCCCTGGCGATCATCCGGGAGAACGGATTACCTGCACCAGCACTTCACTACGTTACCCGCGCTTACCAAACCCGCCATGGCAACGGCCCGCTTACCAACCTTGACCTGCCCGGTCCGGCACTACACCCGACACCCTACGAAACCAATGTTTTTAATCCCTGGCAAGGCGAGCAACGGCGCAGCTTGCTTGACCTGCACCAACTACGGTACGCCCTCTCTGCAGACGCGCATTACGCCGCCGGCCTCCCGCGTCACCTGGTGGTCACCTGCCTGGATCAACTGGCCGGTACCTGGATGGCTACGGAGGGGGGACAACCAATCAGGCTTACCGGCCTGGATGACCTCAGGCGCCGCCTCGGCGGCGAATGGGCCTCAGTGCTCGGTAATTACGGACAGTACGGAGACCTGGTGCCCGCGGCAGGAATTTCAGCCGATGTTTAAAGGGCGCGGTCGCGGGTGCCAAGGAGGGGTAAGGGGCACAGGAATCAGTTCGCTCGTTCCGTTGCGGTCGGCAAGCGATCAAGGGACTGCCCTTGGTGTAGTCTTGCTCAGCTGCCGGTATTCGTGGGACTGGTTTTCTGATAATTTTTACTATCGATGAGGCCCGTTGGGTACTCCTATGGGTGTTGAACAATTTGTCCAACTTACGGGCAAGCCCCGCTCGCTACGAAAGGCGGAACTCCGGCCCCTGGCAAAGGCCTGGTTTTAGAACTGGCTGTGCATTTCGTTATCCACCTTACGCATGCTACCTTAACGTAAGTTTGGCGTATTTAAGGGGACTTGAATGGCGTAAACCCCAACTTCACGTTAAAGTCTGTGCTACCCATGAAAGCGACTCCTCTTTGTCTGGTTCTTTGCTCTTTAGTCTACTTGTGCTGCACCTGCGACCGCGCCCCGAAGAACGCCTCAGAAATGTCGGCAAATGCGCCTGAAAATGATCACCTCCTGCGCATTGACCGTACGGCGTACCAGCATAAGCTGGAAGGTTTCTGGTTGGGGCAATGCATCGCTAACTGGACGGGCCTCATTACGGAAATGGATAAGATCGGGAACGTCGGGACAATAAAAACCGGGGACTTTTACACCCGTGCGGACTGGGGCGGACCCGATCAGCCCAACATCTGGAGCGGAGATACGATCAGTAAAATTTCTCCGGTGATTGACTTTGTGCTGCTGGGCCCAGACACGACCTGGGGGGCGGATGACGATACGGACATCGAATACCTGTACCAGCACCTGCTCCACGAAAGTAAGACATCGGTACTGACTGCGGTGGAAATACGGGATGGCTGGCTGAAGCACATCCGCGCCGAAGAGGAGAATTACCTCTGGGTCAGTAACCAACGGGCTTTCGACCTGATGCGGGCGGATACCCTGCCGCCCCTCACCGGCGATCCGCGCTTCAACGAGCACTACGCCATGATTGATGCACAGCTGACCACGGAAATTTTCGGGCTGTTTGCCCCGGGGCGACCGGAGGCAGCCCTGAAGTTAGCGCATTTACCCATTCGTACGAGTGCCCGGGGGGAAGCGGCAGAAATTGCCGAATTCTACGTAATTATGTATTCGCTGGCCGCAGGTTTTGCTCAGGATAATGCCCCCACGATTACCGGCACGGAAGCCCCGGCACTCCGGGGAATAGCGGATGAGGCCCGTCGTCACCTTACGGATACTGCCTATCCGGCCAAGATGTTCGACTTCGTTAAGTCACGCTACGCAGCGGGGATTCCGTGGGAGCAATGTCGGGACGAAGTCTACCAGCGCTACCAGGTAGAGCAGCAGGATGGTTATGACATCATCAGTGAAAAAAGTTACTGCAACGGCTGCTTTGCTGCCGGGATCAACTTCGCGGCCTCCCTGATCAGTCTGTTTTACGGGGAAGGGGACTTGCGGGAAACCATCAGGATCGGCACCCTTTGCGGTTGGGATAGTGATAACCCCACGGCCACCTGGGGTGGCCTGCTGGGCTTTATGCTGGGCCGGGAGGGCGTGGAAGCTGCTTTCGGGAAAAAGCTCTCCGCAAGATTCTGGATACACCGGACGCGCCAGGGTTTTCCCGGAGACGGCATCGACAATTTTCCGGCCATGGCCCGCCGCGGAGCGGAGGTGGTCGACCGGGTGGTGGTGCAAGAACTGGCGGGGCGCGTAGTGAATAATCATTGGGAAATCCCCCTCCGGTAGCCCCTTACCTGGTCCGCAGGCCGAAGACTTTTCGGTCCGTAATGA
>JAUIIF010000486.1 GCA_030431945.1 Bacteroidia bacterium
TACCTGGGTGTGGAATGTGCCATCAGCCGCCAGTTCTCGATCCGGGGTTGGCAATTATTAAAGGAACTGGATTTGGCGCCACGGCATCCCCAGCCGTTTGGACTGGCACCGTCCTTTGACAATAATTTTCTGGCGGCCAGCGAATTACGGCAAGCAGGCTACAAGCTTCCGCCACTACTCTACAATAAAGAAGAGTTATTGAACCTGCAGCGCCAATCCGCCGGCAGGTACCTTTTCGGGGAGAAAGCGACGTTGGATGCCTACAAAAAAAATGCCAAGGATTACAGCATTCTCCACCTGGCGACCCACGCCATCAGTAGCCAGACGGACGGGCTAAAAAGCCACCTCTACCTGCTGGATGAGCAAGGGGAACCCATCAGCCTCTACGCCGCCAACGTGGGGGACCAAACCCTTAATGCGGACCTGGTCGTGCTCAGTGCCTGTGAAACGGGGAAAGGAGGCATACACTTTGACGAGGGGCAAATTGGCCTGACGAAGGCGTACCTGGCAGCAGGTAGCCGTGCGGTTGTTGCTTCTGACTGGTCAGTAGACGACCACGCCACCGCCGAACTGATGGGTGTCTTTTACGATAGTCTGGCGGTAGGGCAAACACCAGCTTTAGCCCTGCGCGCAGCACGCCAGAGTTACCTTACCAAGTTCCCGGACGCGTCTCCTTATAAGTGGGCGGCCTTCAATGCCTACGGCGGGATGGTACCCCCCAAGTGGGAAAAAGAGGCAAGTTGGATAACCTCTTTTTGGCCCTGGTTGTTAGCGGGCGTAGTGGCTGTTCTTGGCCTCTTGCTTTACCAAAGAAAAAGCCATGCCTGAGGAAATTTATCACACCATTGCCCACGGGAAGCTGCTGCTTACGGGAGAGTACTTCGTCCTGGATGCCGTTCCGGCCCTCGCGGTACCTACCCGTTTGGGGCAGTCGCTGCAGGTACTCCCGGCACCTGCTGGAGCCGGGCACGATTTGTCGTGGCGGGCCTACACGGTGGATGACGAGCCCTGGTTTCAGGGGGACTTCAACCGGGCAGCGTGGTCTGATTTTTCTGCGCAGACGCAGGTGCAGACCGGGGATACCGGTGCCAGGATTTGCCAGCTCCTTTCCGTTGCCGAAAATCTACGTCCTGGTTGTACCGACTCCATTAACGGTCTGGAAGTAATCACCCGCTTAGGCTTTGATCGTCACTGGGGCTTAGGCTCCAGCTCCACGCTCGTAGCCGGCGTAGCCGGCTGGCTCCAGGTCAATCCCTACGCCCTCCTGCAAGGTACCTTCGGAGGCAGTGGCTACGACCTCGCCTGTGCCGTGGCCGATGGGCCCATCATATACACCCGAAACGGTACCACGCCTGCCATTACCTCCCTGAACTGGCAGCCCACGTGGCTGCAGCAAACCTGCTTCGTTTACCGGAATCAGAAGCAAGACAGCCGGGCGGGCATCCGTGCTTACCGGGAAAGAAAAATCTCGGCAGCAGCCAAATCGGAAATTGGCGAACTTACTGTGGCCCTGACTGACCCTTCCCTGCACCTGCGCGCCGCCGCCCAAATTGTACAGGACCACGAAAAAATAGTTGCCGAAACACTGGGACTGCGGCCCGTCCAGGAAGAATTATTTCCTGATTTCCCCGGCCAGTTAAAAAGCCTGGGGGCCTGGGGCGGCGACTTTTGCTGGGCCCTGAGTGAAGAACCCGCTGAAAAAGTCAGGGCTTATTTCAACGAGCGGGGTTACGAGACGGTTATAACATACGCAAGCATGGTGAAGTAAGCGAAGCGAAGAAGAGCACGCCGGTTTACTGCCCACGCATTGCCCGTGTTTAACCCCGCAACAACTGTTTACCCCTTTATGCCAAAATGGAAACCCGCTATTATCCGGCGTATCGAACAACGTACGCCTACCGTACGCAGCTTCTGGCTGGAACTTCCTGACCGTGAGCGACTGGATTACCGTCCAGGTCAATTCCTTACCCTCGATCTGCCCATTGGGACCACGCGCAGGGACGGCTGGCGCAGCTACTCCATCGCTGCAGCGCCCGACGGCTCGAATCAGGCAGAACTCTGTATCGTACGATTGCCACAGGGATTAGGTACCGGCTACCTTTTTGAAGGGGCTGACGTTGGTTCAGAAGTGCTTACCAAAGAACCCGCCGGCGTATTCACCCTGCCCGACGGGCCCCTTTCCCACGACGTGGTCATGATCTGTACCGGTACCGGCGTTGCCCCCTTCCGGGCTATGCTGCAAGATCGCCTGGCCAAGGAAACCGTCAATTTCCACCTGATTTTCGGTTGTCGTAACCGAGAAGACATTCTTTACCTCAGCGAATTCGCCAGGATGGCCCGCGACCATGCCCATTTCACCTACTCCGTAGCGCTGAGCCGAGAGGCGGAAGCTTCGATCGAGGGCGTAGACATCTCCCACGGATACGTTCACCCCGTTTACGAACAAGCCTACGCCACGGTCAGAGAAGATGTGCGTTTTTACCTTTGCGGATGGTCAATAATGGTTGACGAAGCAAAGGCGCGTCTTCTGAAGCTGGGGTACCCCGCTGAGCAGATTGTGGAGGAGCTTTACGGTTAAGCGGCAGGGCCAGCAGTACGGCAAGGCGGCAATCACGGCACCGGGCGCGCTTCCAGGGCCAGGAAGAAAAGAATCTTTCTGCCGGGTACTAATTTAGGTCTTGACTAGTGAAACTTTTCGTCCCGCCACGTACCTTTGTGCTGCGGAGGCCAACTCAACGGGTCACTGGATTTTCTTCCATACCCCGATCCATTGATTACTTCCCCGGGCCTATAGCTCAGCGGTTAGAGCGCCGGACTCATAATCCGTCGGTCCTTGGTTCAAATCCAAGTGGGCCCACTATTTTCCTTGCGTGCGGCAATCTCGTTTTACGGGGTTGCCGTCGTTTGTGTCAACACGATACTTCCGGTTGGACTAAGGCAAAAAAAGGAGGGCCTCCTAAAGGGGGCCCTCAAAAATGGTCTTTCCAAAAAGCAAACACTTGAACAAATCTTTACGATTTTAGGTACCATCGCAAAGTTCTTATGTACTTTCGAGGTACTAAACACGTAGTTACGTGTACAATCGTACAGTGCAAAAATGCATTTTTAAACCTTAGTATTGCCCTTAGACTCATGATTTTTGGGATTTTAACAGAAACGCTGCCATGAAAAACACGTCTATCGTCATACCGATTATCTTAATTGTTTGCTTGTCTGCACTCGGCTTTCTCTTCTACAAAGCCATGCAAACAGTAGAGGAGGAGCGTACGACCGGAAACAATCCCATCATTCTGAATGAAGCGGATTATGCCGACGAACCTACTCCGGATGACGTTGGTGCCACGACCGATTATGAAGCCATTGCACCACCTCCGATAGCACCCGAAACGACTGATGACACCTCACCGGGTAATGCGCTAACGGAAATGACGGAAGCAGAGAAACAGGCGGCGGAGCGGGAAGAGCTGGCAGAAGCCGCCCGGCTTGCCCGCGAAGAGGAAGCCCGCCGGGCGGCCAATACCCCCGCCGAAGATACCGCCACGGAGCCAGCAGGCTCGGGCCGCTACCTCGTGATTGCCGGAAGTTTCCGCCAACGCAGCGGTGCTGAAGAACGGGTCGCCAGCTTACGCAAGGCTGGTTTCAATGAAACCACCCTGGAACGCTTTAACCGGGGCACCTTTGCGGTTGCCCTGGCCGGGCAATCCGACCGCTACAGCGAAGCAACCCAGTTGGCCGCAAAAATTCGCGCGGCAGGCTTTGAGGCAGAGGTTATGCGCAGAAGGTAGTTACCAGCAGGCAGTAACGGTTATTCCGGACCAGTACAACGAAAAAGGTAAAGTGGCTAACCGTTTTGCCAGGCTAACATTCCCCCCTCCAGGTTCCGGACATTGGTGAAGCCAGATTGTTGCAGCAGTTGCTGGGCCATCATGGAGCGCTTACCACTCCGGCAGTAAACGATGATTTCGTCTTCCTTGTGGGGCGCCAGTTTATCAAATGAGGCGGTCAGTACGCCCAGGGGAATATGGATGCCCC
Source organism: Bacteroidia bacterium (assembly GCA_030431945.1). Classification (GTDB taxonomy): domain Bacteria; phylum Bacteroidota; class Bacteroidia; order Chitinophagales; family Saprospiraceae; genus Neolewinella. Next base: position 4,033 of record JAUIIF010000486.1, read on the forward strand.
CAATGTTAAATTCTGCCCGTTCGTAATCCTC
>JAUIIF010000487.1 GCA_030431945.1 Bacteroidia bacterium
CCGTAAGAGATAAACGATGATCATTAGCAGCAGCATAATCAGAGCTACCATGGCAAACCCCCAGGCCGTGTTATTCATGTCTCCGCCCAGGTAAAAAGCTAAAGCAATCAGTCCAAAGCTGGCCATGATCACCAGCAGGATGGTCATCACGATGGCCGTAATCAATTTGGAGGCGGTCAGTGCTGACTTTTCCGCTGCGGCCAGTTTGTACTCCTCCATTTTCTTATCGAACAGATTCGTGACGTAGCCGTAAGTTTCTCCTATTTGTTCGACCAATTCATCTTTAGCTTGCATACGTGTGTGTCTTTATCTCTGGAAACTGGAAGTTTATAAAACTAAGCAAAGCAGCATTCAGGAGCCAGTGAACAGGATTATAGTCCTGGATAATGACTTCTGAATGCTGCTAAAAGTAAGCGGAATGGTAAGTACCCGCTTTACGGCGACTAATGTCCGACAAAAAAGCCGGTACCATTAGAAGTTTGATCCGTCAGGCTATGGCCGGGGTGATTAGGCCTTGCCCGTGTCAACCTTAGCTTTTGCTTTTTCAACACCGCGCTTGAAGCTGTTTTCTACAGAGCTCACCGCGTCCGTGGCGCTGGCGCGGAGGGCGCTGGTTTTCTCGTTAAACGTAGACTTCAGAGAACCTGCCGTTTCATCGGCCCACTGCTTACTCTCTTCCAGTTTCTGTTTGGCGTCTTCCGCCAGTGCGTTGGCGCGTTCGCTTACTTGCTGAGACACCTGGTGGCTGTACTCAGAAATCTGGTTGCCGTATTCATCGAAGCGAACCTGGGCCTTACGGCGGGCGGCGCGGCCTTCGTTAGAATTAAGGTAGTAGCCAATGGCGATACCTGCAAGCAGGCCGAAACCGAGGGCCCATCCGGTGTTGGAGTCGTTATTATTATTATTCATTAGTTAGTTGGTTTTGCTAGGAGGTGCGTAGTGGTTAAAGACTTACGCACCAGAAGGTTAACACTATATAAATCGCTCCAGGAACCGAGATTGTTCGATCTGGAGGCCAGAATATCGACAAAATGGCACGAGAAACCGATTTGTGGATACTTAGGACGCGGAACGGGGCCTCCCGTCACTTTTGCAGGGAAGATTTTGCTTGCTGGCAGCCGTACGCTGCCAGCTAATGGCCTTGGTTCGGCCAACCCGAGGCCGGCTAGGATAAACTGTCTGCGACCCGCTGCAGAGCTGCGACAACCTGTTCGCGATCGGGAAAATCAAGGTCGCGCAGCGTACCAATGGCTTTTTGCAGCGAGAGTTGGTTTTCCTTACGACGCTCCCATTCAAGTTCCCGCTGCTGCATTACCTGGCTATTTTGTGCAACAACGGTAGCGAGGAGCTCGGGAAGCTTTTTGAGGTTTTCTTTCAACAGATAGCCTGACGCACCGCTCAGAATGGTTTCCGCCACCTTTTCTTCATCGTTCAGGATGCCGGTAATAAAAATGAAGGGGGTACCGTCCAGGTGTTCCCGTACGTATAATAAGGCCTCCAGGCCATTCATGTCGGGCAGGTTGTAGTCGGAGAGCACCAGGTCGGGCTGAAAGGCGATGAGTTTTTCTTCAAACTCCGTACGGTTACGGGCGACGGCAAAAAGTACTTCGGGATTATACTTTCGGACCTGGCGTTTATTCAGCTCCAGGTCCAGTGCCATATCCTCGAGAATAAAAACTTTAAAAATGTCGGTGTTCATGTTCACGGGGTATTTGTCATGCTGCTTGCTGGATGAGGGCGCTGATTTTACCCGCGCTGACGGGTCCGGTAAGGCGTTCCAGCATTTCGCCCTCACGGATGAGCAGAATGCCGGGAGGAGACATAAGATTAAACAAGCGGGCGAGACGAGGGCAATTTTCATAGTCTGCCACCCGAAAGTTGACCTTATGATAACGGCCGGCGAGCCCTTCCATTATGCTTCGTAAGATAATTCCATTACCGTCCCAGGGGGAGGTTATTAGTACGACGGTCAGCCCTTGAGCCTGTAGCAAATCGGAGATTTGGCGATCGTCAATCGTCAGCAACTTATTCATAATTTGGCCCATCCGGGAAAACGGGATGATCGGGATGATAAAAAGGCCCGGTAAAACGGGCAGGATGAAGATAGAAAGCCTTTTACCCTTCTGTGTTTACTGGCACTAAGGTAATTTTTTCAGCGCACATTACTGCATGTAGGTATTCCTTCCGGCTGCAGGCTGCGTTTGCTTACTGTATTTCATCAGTCGGCGAAATATCAGCAGTGAATCGGCGCACTTTGCTTTATTAAGTAACTGTAAATCAATTAGTTAAATAATTGGCACGGTCCTTGATAACATCTTGCCATCTAAACCATAACATTTTCTTTTCCCCGATACTCTCTAACTAAATATCCTTGATCTTATGACTAACCAGCAATTCGTGTCCGAAATGGACAGCCTCGAAAACATCCTTTTTGCTTTTGCGCTGCGGCTGACCCGCAACTACGAAGACGCTAAGGATCTTATGCAGGAAACTACTTTTCGGGCTTACAAGCACCGGGACAAGTTCGCCACCGGCACAAATTTCAAAAGTTGGACTTCCACCATCATGCGGAACACTTACATCAATCGTTACCGAAAGATGAAGAACCGCCGCCACGTCAACGAACCGGTGGAGAACTTCCTTTTTGCGGTGGAAAACAAAGCGGCTACTTCCAACGGTGGCGAAGCTAAAATGCACCTGCAGGAACTGCAGGCTAAGCTGCGGATGGTCAACGAAATCTACAGTGTTCCCTTTCTGATGTTTTACCGTGGCTACGAATACAAGGAAATTGCGGACCACCTCAACATCCCCATCGGCACCGTGAAGAGTCGGATTTTTCTGGCCCGGAAAAAGCTGAAGGCACTGATCGGGGAACGCCCGGTTGCCGTTTAAGGGCGACCAAGGATATTTTCACTAGTAAGAAACTTTTTTGACTAACGTTTTGCAGCCGGTTCCCCGCAGGGAGCCGGCTTTTTTGATGCTGTCAGCCACCGCTGGCCTGATGTTTACGGCACGGCCCACAAAATGAGCAGACCAATCTTCTCACTACGGAAAGCCGACTTCAGCCGTAAGGCCCTGAGCAGGCATAAAAAAAGTGCCATGGCCCAAATGTGGCCATGGCACGTTAAAACAGACACCTATGCAGTCCCTAATGCTGCATGCTCTGAAACACTATGAAATAACACTATGAACAACACTTTCAAGAGAGACAAAATGAACACAGATCGTAATGGATGAGCCTACTTTGTAACCTCATCAGGTTATAGGTATTTCCTTTTGACATTACAAAGATAGGGGAGCCTCATTGATAAAAAAACTTCAAAAAACACTATCTGGTTACTACGTTTTAAACCTTGCAAATCGAATCTTTAACTCATAAATAACTCATATTCAGCTCATTAATCTTTTTGAATTTAGCCCTAAATTTGCATTACTTTTGCTATTATGGTATTACTCAAAGAACTTGATGCTTGCTGTTTACCCAAGTGGGTAAATAAAATTTTGCGCGAAGAGCACGAGAAAAAAAGTGAAAAAAGCCTGATTCGCAAGCTTTATAATCTCCTTCATGCGCGTAAGTATGAGGAAGGAGACATCGTTAAAAAGTTATACGGCCCGAAGTTTACTCCTAGCTACGGCCCTTTCAGAGCGCTGAAGACGAGACTGCGGCACGTGCTGGTCGAAGCCTACATTATGCAGGAACTTGGAGCTCCTTCCTACAAAACTTATGATTTAGCTTACCAGCATGGCTACCGGCAATTGGATGTCGTTCGACTTTTGCTCACCGGCAAAGCATTTAACGCCGCGAAAGAAATTGCGCTTTATGCCTTTAACAATGTAAAGGAGTACGAAATAATCCCTCTCAATCAGGGCTTAACTGATATTATTGCCTCGCTTCACCTGGGTCTTTTTTATAATGAGGAACTGTACTTGAAGTACAGTGAATTGAACAGGTATTACAGTCAGGCCAGTTATGATCTAAGCATCGTTACTAATTATTACCGGGAGGTTCGTAATAGCATGTATGCTCATAATGAATCCCCCATGACTACCGGGCAAAA
>JAUIIF010000488.1 GCA_030431945.1 Bacteroidia bacterium
AGTCGATGTCGTTTTTATCGATTCCCGCATCTTCGATGGCCTTGAGGCTGGCGTTGAGGGCCAGCGTAGTAGTGGTTTCCTCTCCGCGGTCGATGTAGCGGCGCTCTTCAATTCCGGTCCGTTCCCGGATCCACTCGTCGCTGGTTTCCATGACCTTCGTCAGGTCGTGATTAGTGACGACATTTTTAGGCACGTAGTGGCCAATTCCGGTAATCGTACTGTATGGCATAATCTGGCGTTAAGCAGTTAATTGGGCGGCTAAGGTATGATTTTTGGGCAGGGTGACAAGGGTTATTGCAGACTTATAGCGAATATTCGCTTGGTAAAACGTCTTTGCCGGCACGTAACGGGCCTTCAGACGCCCGTATCCGGGGCAATTTCGCCGGGTAAGGCCTACCGGTCAGTTCCGGAAATAAATGTTGGACCAGACGAATTGCCGGCTCCGGAGTAGAACCTTGTCCCCAACTCCTGGGTTCCTTCTCCATAAACCACCCTTCTTTTGGCAGAGATTTACGATACCCTGGTGATCGGTGCCGGCCAGGCCGGCCTGGCGGCCGGTTATTATTTACAACAGCACCAACGGCGCTTCCTCCTCCTGGAGTCGCACGCCAGGGTGGGGGACAGCTGGCGCCAGCGCTGGGAAGGTCTCCGCCTTTTCAGCCCACAACGGTATAATGCCCTGCCGGGCCTGCCGGCCCCGGGAGAGGATTGGTACCTGCCTACCCGCCTGGAATTAGCCGACTATCTGGAAAACTACGCTGCCCACTTTTCCCTGCCGGTTACCTTATCGTGCACCTGCGAGCGCGCCCACAAAAAAGAAGATGGCTCCTGGCGCCTGGAAACCAGCCGGGGCGACTACCACGCCAGAAAACTGGTCGTTGCCACGGGAGCCTACCGTACGCCTTCCCTGCCGGAGGCGCTGGCCGTTGCTTTTCCGGACTCGGTAGCCCAGTACCACAGTTCCGCAATAAAACGGGTGGAAGACCTGGTGGAGGAGCAATCCGACGTCCTGTTGGTCGGCGCAGGAGCCAGCGGCCAGCAGCTTGCCCGCCTGGTGCTTGCACTGGGCGCAAGAACCACCCTGGCAGGACCGGCGGTCAGTAACCTGCCGCGCCACTTTTTGGGAAAAGACATCTACTGGTGGTTGTATAATTCGGGGATGATGACAGCCCGCACTTACCGTTGGCCCGGCAAGATGCTGGTGGCGGAAGGTAAAGGAGAAGTGACCGTTGGGGAGCCGCCGGTACCCGCAGGGGTGCAACGAATTACGGCCAAAATTGAGGCGTACCGGGACGGAAGGCTGCATTTTGCCAGTAAGCAAACTGCGCCGCTGCAGTGGCCGGCCGCCGACCGCAAAGGCGTCATTATCTGGTGTACCGGCTACCACAACCAGTATCCATGGCTACCGGAGGAAATGCTGGCCGCTGATGGACGGCCACGGCACAGTGCCGGCCGGTCAACGGTCTACCCGGAAGTTACTTTCCTCGGCTTGCCGAATCAGCGGCATACCAATTCCAGTTTGGTGGGGGGCGTCGGCCAGGATGCCGGGGAATTGCTCGGCGGCTGAAGGTGAAGCCCTGGGGGGGGAGCCGTCCTGTTGGGGCGGATAAAAATGGCCAGCTAAGCATGCCTGCGCGGAAGGTCGCCTTGGCAGCGGGATAGCGCGCGGGCGTTCCCAACGAAGAAAACGGTCATTTTGGTCCGTAAAAAAATTATTTCGCAGGAGCCGTACCGTGGTATTGCCTGGCTACCGGCGCCCGCAGATCGTTAAAAATGGCTTGCCGTGCGGGGCGGCGTGGCGTGGTCCGTTAAATCTCTGCTCTGGTCAGGCAGGAATTCCTACCTTTGCCCTCCCATATTTTCCTTAGACAGACCACTTTTCAGGTCAGAACTTTCCCAGTAAAAGAATGACAAAAGCTTATCATCAACCCCGTTTGGAATGGGTGGTCGTTACCGGTGGAAGCCACGGTATCGGTCGTGCATTGGCCCTGGAGTGTGTTCAGCGCGACCTGGCCGTAGCCATTGTGGCCTTGCCCAATGCCGACCTCCGGCACGTAGAAGAGGAACTTGCGGAAATACCCGGTGCCGTATTTGCTACCCTGGGGCTGAACCTGGTGGAGCCAGGGGCTGTCGCCAAAATCGTCACGTGGCTGGAGACGGGTAACATCCGCCCGAAATACCTGATTAACAACGCGGGTTTTGGCCGGGGCGGGCTCTTTGAGCATACCTCCTGGATCGAGTACCAGACCATGATGCAACTGAACAACCAGGTGATGGTCGACCTCACGTACGCCCTGCTGCCCGTCCTCAAAACCACCCGGGGAGGCATCCTGAACATGAGCAGCGTGGAAGCCACCTTGCCGTTGCACTATAAATCCGTGTACACCGGTACCAAAGCGTTCGTTTACAATTATTCCCTGGCCCTGCGCGAGGAGTTCCGGTATTATGATATCAGCGTTTCTGCCCTGTGCCCCGGCCCCGTCATTACCAATAAAGACGGCCTGAAGCGGGTAAAGGCAATGGGCACCCTGGCCAAGATCGCCGTGACGATGCCCGAAGACCTTGCTCCGGAAGCCATTGACGGAATGCTGAAGGGAAAGGCGGTCATCCGGCCAGGATTTCTCGTCAAATTAATGGCCTTTCTGGGCAAATTATTCCCCCGGCCCCTCAAGCTGCGTATTCTGGAAAAAATGTTTTCAAAGTACCGCGAGGAGGAAAAGCCGGCAGCGAAGGTGATCCACTAAAGGGCCGGCGGATGAAAGTAAAAGTTGCCGTCATTCAGGAGAGTCCGCTCTTTTTTGCCAAGGAAGCGACGCTGGTAAAACTGGAGCGGCTGGTCCGGGAATACGCGGCTGCCGGCTGTCAGTTACTGGTGTTTCCGGAATCTTTTGTGCCGGGGTATCCGCGCGGTTTCAGTTTCGGGGCCGTAGTCGGTAGCCGGACGGAGGCGGGGCGTGCGCTGTACGCAGAATTCCACCGCAACAGCATTGACCTGGCGGGCGCTGACCGCCCCAGACTGGAGGCCCTGGCCCGGGAGAACGGGGTATACCTCGTCATCGGAGTTACGGAACGGCTGGGCGGAAGCCTCTATTGCTCCATGCTTTACCTGGGCCCCCAGGGCGGGCTGCTGGCCGTACATCGCAAGGTGAAACCAACGGGAACGGAGCGCCTTTTCTGGGCCGAGGCCGGGGTCGGCACTTCCTTTCCGGAACCAGGCAAATTTTCGGGCGGGGCCGCAGGTGCAGGCCTGGACGTAGTGCCAACGAAACTGGGCCGGCTGGGGGGCTTGATCTGCTGGGAAAATTACCTGCCTCAGGCCCGGCTCAGGCTGTACCGGCAGGGAGTGCAACTTTATCTGGCCCCGACGGCTGATGCCCGCGAAGTCTGGACCGCCACCCTCCGCCACATCGCCCTGGAAGGACGTTGTTTTGTCCTGGGGTGTAACCAGTATTTTACCAAGTCGATGTACCCTGACCGGTACCGGGAACTGGCGGCCGCCGAGCCGGAAGAGATGTGCCCCGGGGGCAGCGTCATCGTGTCACCATTAGGCGAGCTGATCGCCGGCCCGCTCTTCGGAGAAGCCGGGGCGCTGGTCGCAGAACTCGACCTGGAGGACATTGTCGGGGCACAGCTGGATTTTGACGTTGTCGGACATTACAACCGTCCGGATTTGTTTTGACGTGAAATGACCAGCTGGAGCCCCAGGCGTTCGTTCTATCCCAGTAAATAACACCTTCCTCCCGCCAGCTCCGCTAGCTGGAGCCGGCCGTTTTCAACCGGCAGCAGTTCGTGCGGCTGGTCGTCGGAGGCGTAGAGCAGGTCGGCTTGTCGCCACTGGCCCGGAATTGCGAGCGTTGCCGTGGCTAAGGCCGCCGCCGCAAAAGCAACGACGAAAAGGTAGGCCCCCTCGCCATCGCTGGCGGGGCGTACCCAGTGGAGCACCCTGCTGTCGTTGTCTTTGTCCGCACCGGCGTCCGCGCCCAATATCCTGACCTGCCCCAGGTGGGCCAGGAGGCCATCGGTGAACTGATGCAGTTTCGTCAGCCGTC
>JAUIIF010000009.1 GCA_030431945.1 Bacteroidia bacterium
ACACGCTCACCTGCGTACCGCCATCCCTCCGGCCGCGGAAGACCGGATATACGGCAAGGACCTGCAGGCTGCCGAACAACTAATCAAAAGCAGGGAGCTGCTGGAGTTGGTCCGGGAGCATGCGCCGGCGACCTTCAGTGCTCATGACCAAGACTTTGCGACCTGCTAAATCCCTCCCCGGGGCAACATCAACTCCGGAATAAACTTAAAGACATGTCTGCTTTTCAAGCCGAAATCCTTGCCGGAATCCCAACCGACCACCTTCCGGACGCCAAAACCTATGACCTTTCCGTTGCGCACGCGCCCCGGCGGAAAGACATCCTCACGCCCGCCGAAAAAGAACTGGCCCTGCGTAATGCACTGCGCTACTTCCACCCTTCCCTGCATCCTGCGCTCGCGCCTGAATTCCTGCAGGAACTGCAAAAATTCGGCCGCATTTACATGTACCGCTACCGGCCTGAGTATCCTATGTACGCCCGCCCGCTGCAAGCGTATCCCGCGGCATCCCGCACCGCTGCGGCCATCATGCTCATGATCCAGAATAACCTGGACCCCGCCGTGGCCCAGCACCCACACGAGCTGATCACCTACGGCGGCAACGGAGCGGTTTTTCAGAACTGGGCGCAGTACCGCCTGACGATGCAGTACCTGGCTACCATGACTGACACGCAGACCCTGCACCTGTACTCCGGCCACCCCATGGGGTTATTTCCTTCTTCGCCGGAGGCCCCGCGGGTCGTGGTAACAAACGGAATGATGATTCCGAATTACAGCAGTCCGGATGACCTGGAGCGCGGTAACGCCCTGGGGGTGACCCAGTACGGGCAGATGACCGCCGGATCGTATATGTACATCGGCCCCCAGGGCATTGTCCATGGCACCACCATTACGGTGATGAATGCCTTCCGGAAAATCAAGGAAGACCCCCGGGGAAAAATTTTCCTGACGGCCGGCCTCGGCGGTATGTCCGGTGCCCAACCCAAGGCGGGCAACATCGTCGGCTGTGTCACCATCTGTGCAGAAGTAAACCCGGCGGCGGCTACGAAACGGCACGAACAGGGCTGGGTGGATGAACTCATTGATAACCTGGACGATCTCGTGGCGCGGACGCAGGAGGCAGTCAAAGCTGAAAGAGCAGTATCGATTGCCTTTATCGGCAACGTTGTTGACGTTTGGGAACGGTTCCTGGCCGAAGAGATTTTCGTACACGTCGGTTCTGACCAGACGTCGTTACACAACCCCTGGTCTGGTGGCTACTACCCGGCCGACCTGAGTTTTGAGGACGCTAATGCCTTGCTGGCGGATGATCCGGCAGCCTTCAAGGCCACCGTACAGGCCACCCTGCTCCGCCACGCGGCGGCCATCAACGCGCACGCCGACCGCGGCACCTATTTCTTCGATTACGGCAATGCCTTTTTGCTGGAAGCCTCCCGGGCCGGCGCCAGGGTAATGGCTGACGATGGCATCCGCTTCCGCTACCCTTCCTACGTCCAGGACATCCTCGGGCCGCTGTGCTTCGACTACGGTTTCGGGCCCTTCCGCTGGGTCTGTACCTCCGGATTACCGGAAGACCTGGAGATGACCGACCGGCTCGCCGCCGAAGTCCTCGAAGAAATGAGGACCGAAGCCCCTCCCGAAATCAGTCAGCAACTGGAAGACAACATCACCTGGATCAGGGAGGCAAAAGCCAACCGGCTGGTCGTTGGCTCCCAGGCCAGGATCCTGTACGCTGACGCCCTGGGCCGCATGAAAATAGCGGAAGCCTTTAACCAGGCGATTGCTGCGGGCACCATCGGGCCAGTGGTGCTCGGGCGAGACCATCATGATGTTTCCGGAACCGACTCCCCTTACCGCGAAACCAGCAATATCTATGACGGCAGTCAGTTTACGGCAGATATGGCCATCCACAACGTCATCGGTGACAGTTTCCGCGGTGCCAGCTGGGTAAGTATTCACAACGGCGGGGGCGTCGGCTGGGGGGAAGTCATCAACGGCGGTTTCGGACTCTTACTGGATGGCAGTGAAGCTGCTGCGCAACGCTTGCAAAAAATGCTTTTCTTTGACGTTAACAACGGTATTGCCAGGCGTAGCTGGGCCCGCAACCCCGCCGCACAGTTTGCCATCGAACGGGAGATGGCCCGTACCCCGGGGCTGCGGGTTACTGCAGCCGCAAGCGTCAGTAACGAAATCATGGCCGGACTGACGTTTTCTTAGGCCATCTTTGCTCCCGGCTCCACCACCATTCACCTTGCTTTTCAGCCGCTCACTAATTACCATTTCATGCCTACGCTCATCGGTCCTTTTGCTCAGTTACTTCCCCTCACCCGAATTGCGGTACGCGGACCACTACAGGATCATCAGCTTGATGTGATTAAAGACGGAGGCATCCTGGTGGCGGAAGGGAAGGTGGTCGCCGTAGGACGATTTCATGAGTTGTACGGTGCCTACGCCGGTGCCGGACTGGAAGTAGAAGAACTACGGGAACCCACCGTTGGCCTGCCGGGCTTTATTGACTGCCATACCCACCTCTGCTATGCGGGCAGCCGGGCGCGGGATTACGCCGCCCGTAACGGCGGCCAAACGTACCAGGAAATCGCCGCCGCCGGCGGCGGCATCAAAGAAACCGTCCGCCACACCCGGGCGGCTTCCTACACCGAGCTCAGCCAAAACCTGCACGAACGCCTGAACCGCCACCTGCGCAACGGCATCACTACCGTAGAAGTTAAAAGCGGGTATGGCCTGAGCGTCGAAGAAGAACTGCGGTTGTTACGCATCATCCGGCAAACGGGCGCTGCACATGCTGCTGACGTAGTGGCCACCTGCCTGGCCGCCCACGTTATTCCTCCGGAGGCCGCCTCGGAAGCGGCCTGGTTAGCAACGATTCTGAACGAAATAGCGCCAGTGGTCAAAGCCGAGAAACTAGCCCGCCGTTTCGACATCTTCGTGGAAGAAGGAGCTTTTACCGTCGCGGCCAGCCGCCCGTTCCTGGAAAAATTAAAGCACCAGGGCTTCCAGCTAACCGTCCACGGCGATCAGTTTACCACCGGGGGCAGTCAGCTGGCCGTAGACGTAGGGGCCCTCAGTGTTGACCACCTGGAAGCCTCCGGCTCCGGAGAAATTGAAGCCCTTGCCCTCAGTGACACGGTGGCCGTGGCCCTCCCCGGGGCGACCCTCGGCCTGGGCTGCGGCTTTGCCCCCGCCCGCCGGCTGCTGGACCGGGGCGCGGCCCTGGCCATTGCCTCCGACTGGAACCCCGGTTCCGCCCCGATGGGTGACCTGCTCACCCAGGCCGCCATCCTGGGCACCTTTGAAAAACTCAGCACCCTGGAAGTCCTGGCGGGCCTAACTTTTCGCGCCGCGGCGGCGCTGGGCTTGCATGATCGCGGCCGCCTTACTTCCGGACAACAAGCGGACCTCGTTGGCTTCCCGACGGAAGACTACCGGGAAATTCTCTATCAGCAGGGCCAACTTAAACCAAGTCAGGTATGGAAAAATGGATCGCCAATCACGTAGCGGAAGCCTATCGTGCACCAGCACAAGGCAACTGGCAGGGCCGCCAGACAGCGCCCGGGCAGGGCGCGCAGTACTGGTACCAGCACGTCGTGCTGAAGCCCTGGTCTGATGCTCCCGTCACCGGAGACGTAGCCCTCATCGGCTACGCCTGCGAAGAGGGTGTACGCCGAAACCAGGGACGAGTGGGTGCCGCAGAGGGGCCCCGGGCACTGCGTGAACGAATGGGCCGGCTGGCCTGGCACCACGGAGAAATCGTAATCACGGATTACGGTGATGTGGTCTGTACCAACCAGGAAATGGAAGCAGCGCAGGAGCAACTGGCCCTGATGGTAGCCGGTACCATTACCGCCAATCAACTGCCCGTGGTGTTGGGCGGAGGGCACGACCTGGCGTACGGCCATTACTGCGGTGTCCGGATGGCACAGCCGGGAAAAAAAATAGGCATCATCAATTTTGACGCTCACTTCGACCTGCGCCCAGTCATTGATGTTCCCAATTCCGGGACGCCCTTCTACCAAATCCTGGAGGAAGACTTTGTCGATTACCTCGTACTGGGCATTCAGCAGTCAGCAAATACCAAGGAATTATTTACCCTCGCGGAAGCTTACGGGGTAGAATTTATGCTGGCCCAACACTGCCGCACTTATCAGCTGCCGACCATCATCCAAAGCCTGCAGCGCCTGCTGGACCGGAACGACGCTATTTACCTGAGTATCGACCTCGATGGTTTTTCTTCCGCTTACGCCCCGGGGGTGAGTGCCCCTTCTCCCCTGGGTTACAGCCCGGCCTTCGTCATGGCCGTCCTGGACTACCTGATGGCTTCCGGAAAGGTGGTTTCCGTCGATATTGCGGAGCTGAACCCCCGGCTGGATATTGACGGACATACCGCCCGCCTTGGTGCCGGACTGGTCGACTACATCATAGAAGGATGGAAAAGGGCGGCACGGATGCAGGTGCAGGGGTAAAGACCAGGGGCAGAGGCTTGCTCCTTGGTTTCTTCGCTTGCACCCGCGACCGCGCCCTGGCCCTACTTCCGGTAAGGTCGATGATGATAGTATTTCGGACGTTGCTCCAGCCGGACGTGTAGCCACCGGACACCTAAACCGTGTGTACTCAGGTACCGAAACGCCGCGCCCTCCGCGATTGCGCGGGCTACTTCCATCCCTACCGTTCGCCAAAATTTGTGGCGCAAAGGACCGGGCGCCGACGCCAAAAAAGCGATGAGGTCCCGACCATTTACTTCCGGTGATTCCGGTTGGTTCGGTACGATCAACCGGGCGGTTCCCACCAGATTGGGGAATACGGACACCGACTGATCCGGTTGCACTGCCCCGGCAAAAGGGCTGAAATCAGCCGTCAGCTTCGTAAAGGCGTCCGTGCGGATAATTACTCCTTCGTAGGGCTCATTCACCATTGCCCGGTCGAGGCGGGGGTGTTCCCAGAAGCACCCCTTACCGCCGTATTGGAGCAGGGTTTCAGTATAAAAATCCTGAAAAGCGGCTTTAGTGGCCCAGCCGTTAATGACCTCCGTAAAGGACATCAAACGCTCACCTTCCTGCAGCTGCAGCAGGCAGGATGTTGCCGTCAGGCAGGTGGTTGTAGCAGCGTAAGACATAACTGATTATTCTTTTTGCAGCCGTAAGGTAGCCTCTGGCTCCTCCTCTGCACTTTCGTCGGTCACTTCGACCTGATCGTCGCGGCGGTTAAGCTTTGGGGGAGGGACCCCACCCGCCAGCCCGATACCGAAGCCAGCCAGCATGATGAGCAGTACGAAGCCCAGCATCCGGAGTATTTTCTTAACTCGTTTCACAGCAAAATTCTTAAATGGAAAGGTTGGAATTACCTCGCCGCCGGGAAACGGTACGTTAATGTCCGGATACCACTACCTGGCTTTACGCCGGAAGCAACAGAACAAAAATGTAGTGAAAAAGCGTACAGCTACGCATTAGCCGTACCGCTTAGCCAAACCCAACGAAGAGAAAAAAAGCAGGTGTGCAGTACGCTACACCGGCCATCCATCCAGGGCTTCCGGTGCTGCTTTTCCGTAAAAACGGAGCAGGTTATTGGAAGGAAGCAGCTGATTAAACGCAGCCAATGAGTGTACGCACAGCTCCGGAAAGTGGGGAAAATAATGCGGGAGCTGGCGTTCTTCAGCCGCCGCAGCGGGGGCGGTAAAGACTAAAAAAACACAGGTACTTGCCGCAGGAACAGTAATCCCCCGCAGTTGCTCCGTTTGGGGTTGCTCCGTTCGTGTGATCAGGTGTTCCTGCAGGCCCGTACTCACGAAAACGTTCAGCAGCAGCACCGGCAGCAGCCAGCGGCAGGAAAAATCACCCATGTTATTCGTACGGCTCATGTTTTCGATTACTAAAACTGTAAACGCGGTGAAGTTTCACATCGTCAGGCGGCACTACAGGGCAGAAGTTGGCGAGGTCTGAGCCGGCGATGGTCTATCCCCGCACGAAACTTCAGATTACTACCGGCCCAGGTGGACCAGCAGTACCGAGACATCAGCCGGGCTTACCCCACTGATCCGGCTCGCCTGGCCAATTGTCCGCGGCTTAAGTTCGCTTAGTTTTTGCCGGGCCTCCATACTGAGGCTGGTGATTCCGTTATAATCGAAGTCGGCGTGCAGCTTGATTCCTTCCAGGCGGTTCATTTTGTCAACGGCCGCTTTTTCCCGTTCGATGTACCCTTCGTACTTCATGGTTACCTCGGCGAGGTTGATGATTTCATCATCGTAGGGGGCCAGGAAATCCTGGAGGGCGGGTACCGTGGCGGAGAGTTCCGGCAGCGAGATGCCCGGACGGGAGAGGATGGTCAATAGCTTAACGCCTTGCTTCAGGGGGGTATCGCCTTTTTCCTCCAGGAATCCGTTTAGCTGATCCGGGGTCACGCTGATTTTGCCCAACTCGTACTGAATGGCGGCGACGGCTGCTTTTTTCTCCGCTACGCGGTTCATGCGGTCTTCCATATTACGGACGCCCAGTGCGGCGGCAATGGGGCTCAGGCGCAGGTCGGCGTCATCCTGCCGCAGCAGGATGCGGTATTCCGCCCGGCTGGTGAACATCCGGTAAGGTTCCTTGGTGCCTTTGTTAATCAGGTCATCAATCAGTACGCCAATGTAGGCCTCGCTGCGCTTCAGTACCAGCGGATCCCGCTCCTGCACGGCCAGGGCGGCATTCATGCCGGCAATCAGACCCTGGCAGCCGGCTTCTTCATAGCCGGTTGTTCCGTTGATCTGGCCGGCAAAAAACAGCCGGGGTACCAGCCTGGTTTCCAGCGTAGCCGTTAGCTGTGTCGGGGGAAAAAAGTCGTACTCGATGGCATAGCCCGGGCGGAACATCTTGGCGTTTTCGAAACCGACGATCTTGCGCAGGGCCTTGTACTGCACGTCTTCGGGCAGGCTGGAACTGAAACCGTTGACGTAAATCTCGCAGGTGTTTCGTCCTTCCGGCTCTACGAAAAGCTGGTGGGCGTCCCGCCCGGCGAAGCGGTCGATCTTGTCCTCAATACTGGGGCAGTAGCGCGGCCCCAGGCCGCGGATGCGGCCGTTGAACATCGGGCTGCGGTCGAAGCCCTCGCGGAGGGTTTCGTGTACTTCCTTGCTGGTGTAAGTGACGTGGCAGGGCATTTGGTCCGTCAGCGCCGGTGTATTCGTGTAGCTGAACTTACCGGGGTTTTCGTCCCCGTGCTGTACTTCCATTTTGCTCCAGTCCAGGGTCCGCCCGTCCAGGCGGGCCGGGGTCCCCGTTTTCATGCGGCCGGCTTCAAAGCCGAGTTCCTGTAGCTGGGCCGTCAGGCCAGTTGCCGCACGCTCTCCGGCCCGGCCGCCACCAAACTGCTTTTCACCAATGTGGATAGTGCCGTTGAGAAAAGTACCGTTGGTAAGCACGACGGAATGCGCGGGAATTTCCAAGCCCATCCCCGTGTGTACGCCACAGGCCCGGCCGTCTTTAATCAGTACGCCGGTCACCATTTCCTGCCAGAAATCGACGTTGGGGTGGGCCTCCAGCTTTTCGCGCCAGTTGAGGGCAAAGGCCATCCGGTCGCTCTGCGCCCGGGGGCTCCACATCGCGGGGCCCTTACTGCGGTTGAGGAGACGGAACTGAACCATCGTCTCATCGGTAATGATGCCGGAATAACCGCCCAGGGCATCAATTTCCCGGACGATTTGTCCCTTCCCTACGCCGCCCATGGCGGGGTTACAGCTCATCTGGGCGATGGTCTGCATGTTCATGGTAGCCAGCAACACCCTGGCGCCGAGGTTAGCGGCGGCGATGGCTGCTTCGCAGCCGGCGTGACCGGCTCCGACAACTATTACGTCGTAGGTGGGGAACATAAAAGATTCAATTTACCACGCAAAAATTACGCGGTCGTGGGATTTACTAACGCTTAAAGCGAGGGCAAAGTTACGGGTTTTGCCGGTTTCGGGCGATTCCGGCAGCTGGCCAATTTTCTCCGGGTACAGGCGGAGAAACCATCCCGGACGAATTACCTTCGCGCTATGGCAAACACGACTTCTCCCCGCATTGGTATCCTTGGCGGCGGCCAACTTGGTAAAATGCTGTGCCAGGCCGGCGCCGACTGGCACCTGCCCATTCACGTACTGGACCAAAACCATAGTTTCCCGGCAGCCAACTATGCGACGGTATTCCATCGGGGGGATTTCCGGAACAACAAAGACGTGCTGGAGTTTGGCCGGAAGATGGACGTAGTCACCATTGAAATTGAACACATTGATACTGCGGCCCTGCACCAGCTGGTCGCTGAGGGGATCAAAGTATACCCGCAGCCGGACAAAATTGACCTGATCAAGGACAAGGGACTGCAAAAGCAGTTTTATGCCGACCATAACATCGCGACTTCAACGTGGGCGCTGTACGCAGGTGCAGCGGAAGTCAGGCAGGCCGTGGCGAACGGCCAGCTGCGCTTCCCCTTTGTACAAAAAGCCAGGACGGGGGGCTACGACGGCCAGGGCGTGGCGGTCATCCGGAAGGAAGCCGACCTGGAAACCAAATTACTGGAGGCACCCTCCGTGGTCGAAGCACTGGTAGACATCGACAAAGAGCTGGCCGTCATCGTTACCCGTACTCCTTCCGGCGAGCTGCGCGTTTTCCCCACCGTGGAGATGGAATTTCACCCCACGGCCAACCTCGTGGAATTCCTGATTTGTCCCGCAGCAATTGACAGTGATACGGATGCCCGTGCCGCTGCCCTGGCCCGTACCGTAGCGGAGCGGATGGACATTGTCGGCCTACTTGCCGTCGAGCTGTTCCTGACGAAAACCGGGGAGATTCTCGTTAATGAAGTCGCCCCGCGGCCGCACAACTCCGGCCACCACACCATCGAGGCCTGTATGACCAGTCAGTACGAACAACACCTGCGCGCTATTCTTGATCTTCCGCTGGGGCCTACAGATTTACTCCGCCCGGGGGCAATGATCAACCTGCTGGGGGCGGAAGGACATTCCGGCCCAGCCGTTTACGATGGCTGGGCTAAGCTGCTGGCGATACCGGAAGTTTATCCCCATCTCTACGGTAAAGCAGAAACCCGCCCCTTCCGTAAAATGGGCCACGTTACTGCTCTGGGTGATACCGTTGCCATGGCCCGCGACCGGGCCAAGCAGGCTAAAGCAGCCGTACACGTCATCAGTAAATAGTACCCACACGTTTTTCCGGCAAAAAAAACCACCTAGTCAGTTTCTGCGTAAGCATCTGACTTACAACAATTTGCGATTTTACAAAGCGTTTTTAAACGCTTATATCCGTATATAATCGTAAGTATCCGCATAAATAACGATTTCCGTTTGGTGGCACCTCCACCTTTGCATCGTTGCCGATCAAACCGGGTACTGATAACCCGCTGCTGGTTCGGTGACGCTTAGCTCATCTGGTCGAGGCAAATCACCTCCCTCCCCGGCTACAAAACACATCGTTATGAATGTACGTAACCACATCCACCTTACCGGCAACCTGGGCGCCGACCCTAAGACCGTCACGCTTGACAGCGGCACTACGGCAACAGAATTCTCCCTGGCCACCAACGAGTATTTCCGTGACAAGGACGGTAACCGGCAAACCCGCACCGAGTGGCACCGCATCAAGGCCTACGGGAAGCTGGCGGAACTCTTTGATCAGTACCTCCAGCGTGGCAGCCAGATTTCCATCGTTGGCTCCATGAAATACCGCAAGTGGGTCGATAAATTCGAGCAGCCCCGCCTAACGGCAGAGGTCGTTGCCGAAGAGTTTACCTTTCTGAGTAGTGGTAAAAGCCCAGCGGAAAAATCCACTCCGGAATTGGTTGGCGACCACGGCCGGGCCGCAGCGAAAACGGCAACACGCCGCGCTAAAAAACCAACGACTAAGGCCGCTGTAGCCTGAACCCGTCACCCTATTTCCTGATACCGGGCCGTACCGGCCTTATCGTCGGTGCGGCCCATTCTGTAAATGCTTTAGCTTTATGAACACCAGTAATTTCATTAACCTGATCGGAAGACTCGGGGATAACCCCAAAACAAAGACCCTGGAAAGTGGGACTACACTCACGACGTTTTCCCTCGCCACCAATGAGTACTTTCGGGATCGCGACGGTAATCGGCAGACCCGTACCGAATGGCACCGGGTCATCGCCTTCGGTAAGTTGGCAGAGCTCTTTGATCAGTACCTCCGGCGGGGGGAACAAGTTTCGATCGTCGGATCCATGCGCTACCGTAAATGGACGGATAAATATGAGCAAGCGCGGACTTCAGCAGAAGTAGTTGCCGACTCGTTTTCCTTCATTGGAACGGGAAACTCACCCGCTGAAAATGGTACCGACCGCTCTGCAAATTTGGTAGCCGCTCCAGTACCTGCCACTCACCGCCCACTTGGTAAAGAAATGACGGTTGCAGAAACCATTGGGCAAGATGCTGATCAGGAGATTCCCTTTTAAGATTAATCTGAATTCTTTCTTGCTCAATTTAAATCAACAGGAGTAAGGAAGGCGGATTGTTTTTTGCACCTTATGAGGATTTTATTAGCTGAACTGCTCAACGTTAATCCGTAGCGCATTCTTCGAAACGGCTAAAAAATCCAAGCCGGTCCTTTACCCGCAGGGAAGGGGACCGGTTGTTTAGGATAAACGATGAACGGTACTTGACGCGGGCACCAGAGGTGCCCACGCTGGAGCAGCGCAGTTAAAATCTGACGAGCTGATTTTTCCGCCTAGCAAGGCAGCAAAAGGAGCCGGCAAAAATCACCTGGGGTGCCCGGGCCAGGAATAAATTCAACCCGATTTGGCCAGATGAGGCACCGGAGGCTAAACCTCGTACCGAAGAATGCGTATTATCTTTGATCAAAGACCCATCGCCATGCAAAAATCACTCCTTCTACTTTCCTGCCTGTTCATTCTGTTTGCGTCCAGCTGCGCCAAGAAAACGACGGCCGCTGCCGTTGACGGGGCCGGCAGCCGTGACTGGGCTGCCTTAGCCGCTAACTATAAGAAAAACCCGGATGCATTGCGACAGTTTGTTGAAAACTGTGAGCTTACGGAAGAGCAGCTGGTTACGACCCGTCAACAGCTCAACCAATACCAAACTCAGCGTGGCACAGCGGACCAGGAACTTAACACTGCCCGTACAAATCTTGCTGCGGCCCAGACGGAAGCCGAGCAATTACGCCAGCAGCTCTCCCTGGCCCAGCAAGCCCTCGCCCAAGCTCAGCAGCAGCGGTCAGATCAGGTAGATACTGACCAGGCCATGGTAGCCGGTGTAATCTTCCAGGTGCAGCTGGGGGCTTACGCCCAGAACACCGTAGACCCCTCGCTCTCTACGGGAAATGCCCTGGAGTTACAGGACCAGAATGGCCTGCAGAAAGTCGTCGTCAGTCAATTCCGTACTTACGCCAATGCGGCAAAATTGCGGGACCGGCTGAAGCAGATGGGCGTAAAGGACGCCTTCGTAGTTGCCAAAAATAATGGGGTACGCCTCTCCGTACCAGATGCGCTGAAAATGACTGGTCAGAACAAATAGGGATAAGTCCGCTGAAGCTGCACCGCAGGTTTGTTGCCGGCCAACTCCTTTGGCCCGGATGGGTCGTGCCGCGTAAGTCGCAGCCGGGTGATTTTCACTTAGCGGAATGCGGTTACGTCAACAAGTAAACCTAAGCTTACTTGTCTGGTCGTTGGCAAAGTGGAAATTTAAAACAATTTGTTCTTTGCGAAAGATTTCTTATCTTCGCCGCTGCGCTTAGCCGGAAAAGGCGTGCCGTATGGTGTTACTGATCTTATCCTCTGGAGAGAGGCGGGCCGCTGGCCCGGACAGCTAATTTTGCACCTGCGGCCGCGCCCTTATTCCGGGAATGCTGCTTCGTAAAAACAGCGACTGAAAAGATACCAACTAATGAGTGATAAGGCCCTCGAACCCCAAGGGGAACATGCCTCCGACAACGAAGACAAGATCACGACCCTGAAGGGTATGTACGAGGATTATTTCCTCGATTATGCCAGCTACGTTATTCTGGAGCGAGCGGTTCCCACCATTGAAGATGGCCTTAAGCCCGTGCAACGCCGAATTCTGCACGCGCTGAACGAGATGCACGATGGGCGTTACCATAAGGTAGCTAACGTAATTGGCCAGACCATGCAGTACCACCCACACGGTGATGCCGCCATCGGCGATGCCCTGGTAAACCTTGGCCAGAAAGACCTCTTGATCGACCCGCAGGGCAACTGGGGCAACACCCTCACCGGTGACTCCGCGGCAGCCAGCCGTTACATTGAGGCACGGCTCACCAAATTCGCTACGGAGGTCGTTTTCAACCCTCAGACTACCCAGTGGCAAGTGAGCTATGATGGCCGTAAGAAGGAGCCCATTAACCTTCCCGCAAAATTTCCGCTCCTGCTCGCTCAGGGGACTGAGGGCATTGCCGTCGGCCTGAGCACCAAGATCATGCCGCACAACTTTATCGAAATCTGCAAGGAGAGTATCAAGATCCTGCAGGGTAAAAAAGCAAAGTTGTATCCGGATTTTCCTACCGGTGGCACCATTGATGTAAGTGATTATCAGTGGGGCAAGCGAGGGGGTAAGATCAAGGTACGAGCCACTATTGAAAAAATCGATAACAAGTTCGTCGCCATTCGGGAGTTGCCCTACGGCATGACGACGCAGACCCTGATCGACAGCATTCTTAAAGCGAATGACAAGGGCAAAATCCGGGTCAAAAAGGTTACGGACAATACTGCCGCTGAAGTCGAAATCCTGGTTGAACTGGCCCCCGGTATCAGTCCGGATGTAACGATTGACGCACTTTACGCCTTTACCAACTGTGAGCTTTCCATCAGCCCTAATGCCTGTATCATTATTGGTGGCGATAAGCCGCACTTTGTCTCGGTCATTGACATTCTGGAACACACTACGCACCAGACAAAGGCGCTCCTGAAAATGGAGTTATTGATCAAACAAAAGGAGCTGGAGGAAAAACTTCACTTCGCCAGTTTGGAGAAAATTTTCATTCAAAAGCGGATTTACCGCGACATTGAAGAAGCGGAAGACTTTAAAGAAGTGCTGGACATTATCCGGGAAGGGTTGGAGAAATACTTCCGCGAACCGGATGAACCCAAAAAAGCAGGAGACACTCGTTTTGAGTTGTTACGGGCCATTTCTGAAGATGACATTATCCGGTTAACGGAAATCCGGATCAAGCGTATTTCCAAGTACAACAGCTTTGCTGCTGACGAACGGATCGCTAAGCTGAACGAAGAGCTGACGCAGGTAAAGCACGACCTGGAGCACCTGACGGAATACACCATTGCCTGGTACCAGATGCTACTGGATAAGTATGGTAAAGGCCGGGAGCGGAAAACCCAGTTTGACAGTTTCGAGAAGGTGAAGGTGGCCATCGTCGCCGCCAACAACGCGAAGCTTTACGTAGACAGGAAAGAGGGCTTTGTCGGCATGGGGCTGAAGAAGGAAGAATTCGTCTGTGAATGTTCTGACATTGATGACGTGATCGTGATCCTGAAAGACGGTACCCTCGTCGTCACCCGCATTGCGGATAAAACCTTCGTTGGTAAAAACGTGATGCACGTCGACGTTTGGCGAAAAGGGGATGAACGGACGACGTACAACCTTATCTATCTCGACGGCAAAACCGGCCGGGCGATGGGCAAACGCTTTAACGTCAAGGCGATTACCCGCGACCGACCTTACCAACTCCACAAAGGCGCCAAGGGGTCAAAAATTCTTTACTTCAGCGCAAACCCGAACGGAGAAGCGGAAATTGTCAACGTATTACTGAGCCCGGCCAGTAAGGCCAGGGTTAAAGACTTTGATTTCGACTTTGCGGAACTGGCCATTAAAGGCCGGTCTTCCGGCGGCAACATCGTGACGCGCTACCCCGTCCGGAAAATCTCCCTGAAGGAAGCAGGAAAAAGTACCTTGGGAGCGCTTAAAGTCTGGATGGACGAAGTAAGTGGCCGGCTGAACCTGGAAGAGCGGGGGCAACTGCTTGGTGGTTTCGATACCGGCGATCGGCTCCTGACCCTTAATACGGATGGTACTTACGAACTGGAGGAACTGGACATGACCCGGCGCTACGAGCCCAAGAGTCTATTCTTTATCGGAAAGTATACGGAAGAGATGGTCATCAGTGCCGTCTATTTCGAAGGGGAGCGGGGGTACACGCTGGTCAAACGCTTCGAAATAGAGACAAGTGGTACCGGCCAGAAATTCAACTTCATTACAGACCACAAGTCATCTAAGCTTTACCTCGCCACCGTTCATCCGGAGCCGGAGGTGGAGATTGCTTACCGGGTAAAGCGCGAGACCCAGACGAAGGTCATCCAATTAGCGGACTTTATTGATGTTAAAGGCTGGAAATCGTTGGGCAACAAGCTCCATGATGGTAAGCTTACGGCAGCGAAGGAGCTCAACGAGGCTTACGTCCCACCCATCCGGGAATCAAAGGTAGAAGGTAAAGCAGCCCCCAAGCCGAAGACCAGTGATAAAGGAGGCTTGAAGCCGGGGGATACGATTGAACTTGATTTTTAGGCAAAATTTTGCTGCGGGCTGTAGGGTGAAGCCTTACCACCACCAGTGGATTTTGGGTAGCCATTCCGCATCTACGGCACTGTTTACCTCATTTTTTTAAATGTTGACGCAGGTAGCTTGCCGTGTAGCCTGATTTACCGGCCGGAACTTAACCTGGAAGGACTCGGAAAAAGAGGGCGTTGTTATTGGTTGGCGGCGCGGCCCGTCGGTTTAGGAAGCTTACCCCTTCAGCTCAAGGTTCTATCTACGGCCGCTAAAAACCTTCCCGGCACCTGCGCCCGCGCCAAAAAAGTGCCTGGCAGTTGCACAAACCAACTTTTTGCGCCTAACTTTGCGCCAATGGAAAATGTAATGTGTACCATCCGCCGAGACAGGCGACGGGTCCAGAGGACCTAGTAAGCTTCCCGCCCCTTGGCCCGGAAGCGCCCGCAACATGATCAGCCTTATCTGTTGACCGGGCAGTAGCGATACCATTTTCCTATCCTTCCCCTTTTCCTACCTATTTTATGCAGATCCAGATTCACGTTGCCCAGCCGGCTCACGCCGTCTACGCCCAGGCCATTTGTGACCTCATGGCCGAGTCCGCTAAAGCCCGCGGGACGGGTATTGCCACCCGTAAACCAGCCTACGTAGCGGAGAAAATTATGTCCGGTAAAGCCATCGTCGCCCTGGTTGACGGGGAGCTCGGCGGTTTTAGCTACATCGAAACCTGGAGCCACGGTAAGTACGTGGCCAATTCCGGCCTGATCGTCAACCCCAAGTTCAGGCGCCTCGGCCTGGCCAGAAAAATAAAAGGAGCCATTTTCAACCTCTCGCGGGAGCTCTACCCGGATGCCAGGATTTTCGGCATCACCACGAGCCTGCCGGTCATGAAGATCAACAGCGACCTGGGCTACAAGCCGGTAACTTTCTCCGAGCTTACCCAGGATGACGCCTTCTGGGCGGGCTGCAACTCCTGCCCCAACGTGGACATCCTGACCCGTAACAACCGGATGATGTGCCTCTGCACCGCCATGATGGCCCCCAGCGCCAATGAGGCGCGAAAAATGGCCGTAGACCTGAGCGACATGATCGTGGAGGGCTAACCGGCCTTTTATCTTTTCCCCGTTATTTGAAGCATGACTTCACCCCCTGTTCCTGAGCAGATCAGGGCAACCAAATGAATATGAAAAAAATCGTTCTCGCCTACTCCGGAGGCCTCGACACCAGCTTCTGTATCAAGTACCTGACGGCCGAAAAAGGATACGAAATCCACGCCCTGACGGTGGATACCGGCGGTTTCTCCGCTGCCGAAATCAAAGAGATGGAAGCCCGTGCCCTCCAACTCGGTGCCGCTACCTACAAGCGCATCGACGTTACGGAAAATTACTACCAGGAATGCATCCGTTACCTCGTCTACGGCAACTGCCTGCGGTACCAGACCTACCCCATGAGCGTAAGTGCCGAACGGATGTTTCAGGCCATGAGCACCGCCCGCTACGCCGTAGAAATTGACGCCGACGGCGTCGCCCACGGCTCAACGGGTGCCGGTAATGACCAGGTTCGTTTCGACCTCGCTTTTGAGCTGAGCGGCAAGGAACTGGAAATTATCACGCCGATCCGGGACATGAAACTCAGCCGGCAGGAAGAGGTTGACTACCTCGCCAAGCACGGCCTTGTCTGGCCGGAAAAGAAGGGAACCTACAGCATTAACGCCGGCCTGTGGGGCACCTCCGTCGGCGGTGCCGAAACCCTGACCAGTGACAAATCGCTGCCCGAAGACGCCTGGCCGGTACCGGTAACTGAAACCACGCCACGGGCCATTAACCTGAATTTTGCCGGCGGAGAATTCGTTGGTTTCGACGACCAGGTTTTTGCCTCTCCGGTGGCCGCCATTAAAGCCCTCGAAGCCCTCGCAGCCCCCTTCGGCATCGGTCGCGACATCCACGTTGGTGATACCATCATCGGCATTAAAGGCCGGGTGGGCTTCGCCGCCGCCGCCGCCGTACTGATTCTGAAAGGCCACCACTTGCTGGAAAAACACACCCTCGGTAAATGGCAGTTGTTCTGGAAGGAACAACTCAGCAATTGGTACGGCATGATGTTGCACGAAGGGCAGTTTCTCGACCCCGTAATGCGGGACGTCGAAGCATTTCTCGAAAGCTCCCAGGGCACGGTCAACGGACAGGTACACGTTGTCCTCCACCCCCACCGTTTTGAACTCAGCGGCATCACCTCGCCTAACGACCTGCTCGGTGCCGGCTTCGGCGCTTACGGCGAAATGAACAAGGGCTGGAGTGGAGAAGACGTTAAGGGCTTTACCAAAATACTCAGCGTGCCGGGACGGATCCGGAACGCCGTAAACCGATAACCCACCGATGCAGGTGTGGCGGCGGAGCTGACACGGACGCCGCATCGCTTTTGCTTAACCACCGGTGGATGGGCCTGCTCCCTCTTTTCATTATGACCGGCGACTTACTATAAGCTATGACAAAACATAAAATCGGCATCATCGGCGGTGGCGGGTATACCGCCGGGGAGCTGCTGCGCCTCCTGGTTAACCACCCGGCCGTGGAGA
Source organism: Bacteroidia bacterium (assembly GCA_030431945.1). GTDB lineage: Bacteria > Bacteroidota > Bacteroidia > Chitinophagales > Saprospiraceae > Neolewinella. The sequence goes on from JAUIIF010000009.1 coordinate 17,100, forward strand.
TCACTCACGTGCAGAGCGAAAGCCAACAGGGTAAAGCGCTGTATGAAGTACACACTGACCTGATCGGGGAAACCGAACTGCGTTTTGCGGGCGCGGACGCCGGTGCAATGAAAGGTTTGAGTGCGGTCTTCCTCTGCATGGGCCACGGTCGCTCCCGCACCTGGGTGGAAAACAACCCACTACCTGCGGAAACGGTGATTATTGACCTGAGTACGGATTACCGGCTGGACGATGGCTGGGTCTACGGCCTGCCCGAAATTAACCGGGAAGCCACCCGCGGTGCCAGGCGCATTGCCAACCCGGGATGCTTTGCTACGGCCATTCAGCTGGGCCTGCTGCCACTGGTTAACGCCGGGCTGGCGCAGGGCGAAGTGCACATCAATGGAATGACCGGCTCCACCGGAGCCGGCCAGCAACCGCTGCCGACCACCCATTTCAGCTGGCGTAATGCCAACGTCTCGGTTTACAAAGCCTTCAGTCACCAGCACTTGCAGGAAATAGGCCGTAATGTCCGATTGCTGGGCCGGCCGGATGCGCGTGGCATCAATTTCCTCCCCCTGCGTGGTCCCTTTGCCCGGGGTATCTTCGTCACCACCTACGCTGCTACCGATAAGTCAGAGGCGGAGCTACGCCAGCTCTTCCACGACTTTTACGCCACGGCGGCCTTTACCCACGTTACCGAACAAAACCCCGACCTGAAACAGGTCGTCAATACGAACAAGGGCCTCGTTTTCGTCGAGAAGCACGACGATAAAGTGCTGGTGATTTCCCTGATCGACAACTTACTGAAGGGAGCCAGCGGCCAGGCCGTACAGAACATGAACCTGGCCCTGGGACTGGCCGAAGACGCAGGACTGAACCTCAAAGCCGGCGTGTTTTAACAGCAGCTGCCGGGATAACGAACTAACTATTAACCAACGAACCAGCCATGCAGCTATTCGACGTTTATTCCCTCTACGACATTGAGCCGGTACGCGGTGCGGGTGCCTATGTCTACGATGAAAACGACCGGGAAATTCTGGATTTCTACGGCGGCCACGCCGTGATTTCCATCGGCCACTCTCACCCGCACTACGTGCAGATGATTCAGGACCAGATCGCCAGGCTCGGTTTTTACAGCAACAGCGTAAAAAACCCCCTTCAATTGGAGCTTGCGGAGAAATTGGGGGAACTGTCCGGACTGAACGATTATGAATTGTTTCTCGTCAGCAGTGGAGCCGAAGCAAATGAGAACGCCCTTAAATTAGCCAGCTTTCACACGGATCGCCAGCGCATCCTGGCCTTCACGGGCGCCTTCCACGGACGTACGTCTGCGGCGGTAAACGTGACGGACAACGAGAAAATAAAGGCGCCGATCAATCGCAACTTCCCCGTCACTTTTCTGCCGCTGAATGACTTAGCCGCCGTCGAACAAGAACTCGCTAAGGGGGATGTGGCCGCTCTGATCATCGAAGGCGTGCAGGGCGTACACGGGATTTACGTTCCCGAACCGGATTTTCTTGAAGCCCTGCCCGATCTCTGCCACGCCCACGGTGCGGTGTTGATTCTGGATGAAGTGCAGTCCGGCTACGGCCGTACGGGAGAATTTTTTGCGTTTCAGTATTCCAAGGTACAACCTGACATCATCAGCATGGCCAAGGGAATGGGGAACGGCTTCCCGATCGGGGGCGTATTAGTGCATCCCTCCTTTGAGGCAAAAGCAGGAATGTTGGGCACGACCTTCGGCGGCAGCCACCTCGCTTGTGCCGCCGGCATTGCGGTACTGGACGTACTCAAGGAGGAAAACCTGCTGGCAAACGCCAAGGAACAAGGTGCTTACCTGATGGAACAACTGGCGGCAACCGGGCTGTTTGAGGAAATTCGGGGCTACGGATTAATGATCGGGCTGCAACTGGCCGGACCAATTGCCCCCCTCCGGGAGCAGTTGCTTTTTGAGTACGGTGTTTTTACCGGTTCCAGCAAAGACCCCAATACCATTCGACTATTGCCACCATTGAACGTTACCAGAGGCCAGTGTGACCAGCTCATTGCCGCGATGAAAGCAGCCCTCCGCCAGTAATGATTTTAGAACACGTACTACTTTCCGTTTCTCCCGAACAGGTTACTCCTTATCTGCTCGCCTTTGAGCGGGCAAAGCCCATCATATTAGCACAGCCAGGGTGCTGCTCGTGCCGGCTCCTGCCGCAAGTGGAGGTACCCGGGGCCTTTTTATTACTCGTGGAGTGGGAACGGAAGGAACAGCATACTGAAGGTTTCCGCCGGCGGGAGGCCTACCGGGAATGGTCTCGGTTACTACACCCTTTTTACGCGAAAGTTCCTTCGGTAAGCTATTTTGAAATTACGAAGTAGCTTTGAGTACCGGTCCTCCCGATCCGACTTCCAGCTAACTGACCCAGACAGAAGAAGAAATGCCCATGAAACAATTCCTTTCCGCTCACGACGTAGACTCGATTGACGACCTGATTGACCTGGCCCGACGGCACAAGCGGAAGCCACGAAACCTGGAGGATCTGGGGTACGGAAAAACCATCATCAACCTGTTTTTCAACCCGAGTCTCCGCACGCGGATCAGTACCGAGAAAGCAGGTCTGAACCTTGGCTTTGATGTCATTACCTACGATGCTTCCGGTGGCTGGAATATTGAATTTGAAACTGGCGCCGTTATGAACCTGGACACCGCGGAACACGTCCGCGAAGCAGCGGGCGTGCTCAGTCAGTACTGTGATATTCTTTGTGTCCGGTCTTTTCCCTCGCTAACGGACAAAGAGGCGGACTACGCCGACCGGGTGATGAAGTCGTTCGTACAGTACGCCACGGTTCCCGTGGTCAGCCTGGAGAGTGCTACGCGCCACCCCCTGCAGAGTTTGGCGGACTGCCTGACGATCTCGGAGCACAGTCACCGCCCCCGGCCCAAGGTGGTGCTTACCTGGGCGCCGCATCCGCGGCGCCTGCCCCAGGCCGTGGCCAACAGTTTTGCCGAGTGGATGGTCGAGTGGGATAAGGTAGACCTCACCATTTGTAACCCGGAAGGGTTTGACCTTGCGCCGGAATTTACCGCTGGCGCTCAGGTCGTCCACCATCAGGCAGAGGCGTTTCGCGGCGCGGATTTCATCTACGCCAAAAACTGGTCCTCCTACGATGATTACGGAGCAACGGCCAGTCTGCCCGACTGGATCATTGACGAAAGCAAAATGGCCCTGACCAATAATGCTTACTTCATGCACTGCCTGCCGGTCCGTCGTAATGTCGTCGTTACCGACGGCGTGATCGAAAGCCCCCGTTCCCTGGTCCTGCAACAGGCGAACAACCGTACCTGGGCAGCCCAGGCCGTGCTGGGGCGCATGCAGACGAAGTAAAACAGCTCCCCAGTTTCCAGGATCACTGTTTTTTTTGCCGGGGTGGTAATCCGGCAAAGTACCCAGCCGAAGCAGTCTGGTACTTTGGCAGCACCTTTTCATTGAAGCGCTAAGCTGACAGGGAGGCAAGCGCCGTCGTGCCAGGAGTGCCCACGCGCAAAACCACCATTCTACCCCCCCTGATTCTTCAACGGCGTCTGCCCTCCTGCTACTTTATTTTGCACCTGCGGTCGCGCCCGTTTATCACTTTTTAGCCGGTTGATTGTTTTCCAAACAGTAACCGTAGTTTCGGTTCACCCACAACCTTAATTGTTATGACAGCGTACCTTCAACTTGCCGCCGAAGTAGGCGAAATTGCCCGCCGCGCCGGCGCGGCTATTCTGGATATTTACGAAACGGAAGATTTTGGCGTAGAGCATAAAGCTGATGACAGTCCGCTCACCAAAGCTGACAAAGCGGCGAATGAGGTCATCGTTGCCGGGTTGAAAGCACTGAGCTTTCAGGCTCCCATCATGTCTGAGGAGGGAAGGGAAATTCTTTACGCCGAACGAAGCCAGTACACGCGTTTCTGGCTCGTGGACCCACTGGACGGGACGAAGGAATTCATAAAACGCAATGGTGAGTTCACCGTGAACATTGCCCTGATCGAAGCAGGGCGCCCCATCCTCGGCGCGGTCTTTGTACCGGTGACGGGAGAGTTGTACTATTCTGCGACGCAACAGGGCGCCTGGAAACTGACGGACGGTCAGCCTACCCGAATTTACGCCGCATCCTTTACCCTGCAGGACGCCAACTTGCGGGTAGTCGCCAGCCGCAGTCACCTGAATGAGGCTACGCAGGCGTTCATGGATAAACTGGATCGTCCGGAGATCGTCAGCCGGGGGAGTTCCCTGAAAATTCTGGAGCTGGCCACTGGCGCTGCGCACCTCTATCCCCGCCTTGCCCCAACCATGGAATGGGACACTGCGGCAGCGCACGCTATCCTGCTCGAAGCCGGCGGCAAGATGGTGGATGACGAGTCAGGTAAGGAGCTTCGGTACAACAAACCCTCCTTACTCAACCCCTTTTTCATTGCTTACGGTCAGGTACGGGAAGAATTACTGGGCTGCTAGTGCTCGGTCAGGCCACGATTGACAGCGCACTCGTTGAGTACTACCTTACGGGATGGAATGGAGCTTACTGACCGCAAATGACCTGGTGACCGTCCTCCCCTGGTTTGCTGATCCGGAAACCCAACGGCGACTAGGGGGCTATTACCCGGTGGCTAAGCAATTGGAATTGGTGGAACAGGACGAGTCCAGGCACGGCTGGCTCGCCTGGGAAGACGGGCAGGCCGTCGGTTTGTGCGAAGTGGAGGTTGATGCGGGTGGCATAGGACACGTCTTAATCTTACTGGCCCCCGCGCAGCGGGGCCAGGGAAAATCGCTGGTCCTGACAAACAAATTAACCACTGCTGCCCGGGCCCTGAACCTGCGGGTACTACACGCCTGGATCGAGCCAACCGCAGTTGCTTCGCAGGCCTGCTTCCTTCGTGCAGGATACGTACCAACCGGCGTGAGCGAAGATGGCTTTGACTTGTTTGCGCTTACGATTACCCCCGCTTAGGAAATGGCGGAATATGTTCCGTATTGGTAAGCGAAGACAAATTTCCCGACCCTCTGATACAACTATTCGCCCCCTGAAGCAATTCTAATAACGCAACCTCCTTAGCGTTATGCTACAATCTATCTGGGACGACGTCCGCCGCGAATTCAGCTTTGGCAATATGATCAACCGGATCATAATTGTTAACGTAGCCGTCTTTCTGGTCATTAATGTTCTGGGGGTTTTCCTCAAAATTTTCAACGGCTGGGAAACCCCCAGCCTTTACTACGATATTTTCCACCTTGTTGCCGGCTCGCACGATTGGTGGCACACCCTGACGCGGCCCTGGACGCTGATTAGCCATATGTTCGTCCACGAAGGGTTCTTCCACCTGCTCTGGAATATGCTGTACCTCTTCTGGTTTGGCCGAATTTTTGGTGATTTGCTGGGTGATCGCCGGGTACTCCCGCTGTACATTCTTGGCGGCCTCGCCGGCTTCCTGACTTAT
>JAUIIF010000489.1 GCA_030431945.1 Bacteroidia bacterium
GTGTTTTCTCCTGCATCTCCTCGTACTTCAGCCGGGCCCGCTCGTAGGCCTCCATTGCCTGGGGGTTGGAAGACTCCGGCGCCTCCGGCGCTGCAATGTAGGGTTGTTGGGCTACCGCCAAGCGGGTCGAACACGGGGTAGGCTCAGTTCGGGAGTCCGGCTTGGTAACGAACCAACGATACGTTTGGTCAGGGTTCAGCTTGCTGAGCTGATAAGCGGACAGGGTACTGGCGGCCGCTGGTAAACGCCGTAAGGATAAGCCCATCGTCGCCTGTTGGGCCGGCTTACTTTGCTCCTCCAGGCAATCTGCTGCACCCGCGTCCGCGCCCAAACTGGTGTACGCCAAATGGGCACCACTGAGCAGGACAACGAGGAGCAGCGAAAAAGCAAAGTTGCGGTCAGCAGCGGTATTGTCTCCCTGGAAGAGCCGCTGGATACGCTGGGAAAAAGGGGTTTTGGTCGCACTCATCACTAGTTTATTGGGGGGTATATGGGAGGTACGGGCAACGGTTACCAGGGCCGAAGCGTAGGTCCGGCGATCACTGCAACGTGAGGCTACCCAATCGTCACAACGGTGCTCCCGTTCCCGATCGATCAGCTGGCACAGGGCGTGGGCTGCCGGATGAAAAAAGAAAAAGGCTCGAATAATCTGCTGGGGGTAGTTCAGCCAGTGGTCGTAGTGACGTAAATGGGCTATTTCGTGTAATAATATGGTACGGGCCATTTCCGGCGTAAGCTCGTTGACGAGGGCCACGGGAAAAACGATCACGGGACTCCAGAACCCCAGGGTCATGACTTCCCCTACCTGGTCACTCAGGTAGCACTTTACCCGTCGGGTAAGCGGGTGCCGGGCCAGGACTTGCTCCAGACGATGGCTCCAGGCAGCAGGAAGCTCACTTAGGCCATTAGTTCGCAGAGCGCTGACGCGCCCTTGATCACGGATGAGAAAGAGCAGGGCGGGCATCAGCCCAACCAGGTAGGCGACGGAAAACCAGGGTGCCCAAAACGCCAGCTGCGTGTTCCACCATTCGGCCCGGGAGAGGTCCGCGTAAGTCCCCCCACCGGGTATGCCCGTTCCGTTGGTCGCGGTACCAGCAGCAATCAGGTTTTCACATACGGGGGTTGCATCGTAAAAATGGTACAACGTGTAGCCGAAACCTGCGGCCAGGGTAAGCAGCGCACCGTAGGCCAGGTGGTGCCGGGCGGCAGGACCGGGCAGCAGGGGTAAAATGGCCCGGACTCCTGCGTAAAGCATGGCACCAATCCAGAGGCTATGCACGAGGGCCAGGCCAAAAGCCGTAGCGGTGGGTAGTAGGAAGGAGAAATCCATAGTAGTGAGCAATGAATAGTGGGTAGATGATAAGGGTAGGGCGTGGACGTAACGAGAAGGCCAACGTTGACTACCTACTATTTCTTCTGGCGGTTAATCCAGTCCTGCAGCTCATCAAGCTCCTCCGGGGTAGGCTTTTCATTACCCAGGGCCCGCAAAGCCAGGTGAATGGTGGAGCCGCCAAAGGCAGTGTCCGCTAAGCGGTCAAATAACCGGCGCTCAATTTGCTCGCGGCGGGGAGCCGCCGTGTACGTATGGGTCCGTTGCTCCGTATTACGCTCTACCAATCCTGCCTTGGTCATGCGCTGCAGCTGGGTAAGCACGGTGTTGTAGCTCACCTGGCGCCGCGCACCAAGGCGATCGTGCAAATCCTGTACCGTGGCCGGTTGGGATTGCCAGAGGAGGTCAAGAATTTCCAGTTGTGCTTCGGAGGGCATTGGATCGGTGGCCATAAGGGGAATTGTTTGAGGCGAAGATAAACTACAATTGTAATACTACGCAAGTAGTATAAAGTTAAAAGAGGTTAATTCGTGCCGGTGGCACTGGGCGGAGGTGATTATTGCGGCTAAGTTAAGGGGTGGGGCAGAAAGATGCCGGCTGTTGGCGTACCATTATTGATCAATTTCAGATGGGCAACTGGAACGAAATTTTTTTACCCGTAAGTAGCTGTAAAATTTGTTCGGCGCGCTAATCCATTGATTTTGTTGCTCAGATATAACCTGATGATAAGGTGAAGTATTATACTTTTCCTAAAGTACCGCTGGCGGGCCCGGCAGCAATGGGCGGGCGTTATCTTGGACCACTTGCTTACGCCCCCTCAATCTTTCTCCGTGTCACTTCGCCTGATGTACTTGCTGGTTTGCTGTTCTTTATCGCTGACGCTGTGGGGGCAGACAAAAGTAAAGCTACACGTAGGTGTACCCATCAACGGCATCAAGCAGTGGATCGGCGCCACCGGCGCCGATGATAGCAAGCCCCTCCTCCTGTTTATCCACGGCGGGCCGGGCTTTTCCTCCCGCAGCTACGCCAAATACTTCAGCAAATACCTGAAACAGGATTTTATTGTCGCACAGTGGGACCAGCGGGAAACAGGCATTACCGCCCACTGGAGCCCCTATACCGATACGCTTACCCTGGAGTTGTTCCATCACGATACCCGGGCGGTCGTTGAATACTTGCTGCAGCATTTTGACCGGAAAAAACTCTACCTGGTAGGTTTCTCCTGGGGGAACTTCCTGGGGATGCACTTCGCGCAGGAACATCCGGAAATGCTGCACGCCTACGTTTCGGTCAGCGGGATGCTCCACAACGCCCGTAGTGAGGTACTCACTCTGCAAGCAACCCGAGCGAAAGCCCGCGGCTTGCAGCACCAGGAAGCGCTGGATGACCTGGCGGAGGTCAGCTTTCCCTACCAGGACTGGCAGGCGCTTTACCGGCAACGGAAATGGTCGGCCGTGTTGCTGGGCAACGGCAAACTCCGCAATTATCCTCCCGCGCTGTTTGAAGACTGGTCCGCCAAATGGTTTAACCTTTTTCTCGCGGCTTCCCGGGTTGACTACGTCGCCACCATCCCGGAATTAGCCTGCCCGGTCTACTTGCTCGCCAGCGCAGGAGATTTCGTCGCCCATCACCAGCTAACGCAAGAATTTTACGATCAGGTGGAAGCTCCACAGAAACAACTAGTCTGGTTCCCGGGGCAGGAGCATGAGCTGCCGGGAAGGCTGGGTAAGGCCTTTGGGAAAACCCTTTTACAGCTGCTGACCGACCACGACGGGGAAGTCGAGTAGTGAATTTTACGAGGATTTGCACGTCTAAGTGTCCTGCCGGAGTTATGCCCAAACCACTTTGACGCAGGTACAAACCTTCGAACGCCGAAGTACCAGCTTTTCGTAACTTAGAACTTCTAATCTCTGTTCATGCACCGGCTGTTTCCTGTTCTGCTCCTGACGGGCTTCTTGTTGGCCTGCCACCCCGAGGCCCCGCTTTCTTTCAATACCCACATCCGCCCCATCTTTAACGCCAAATGCGTGGGGTGCCACGGTGGGGTGAAGCAGGCCGGGGGCTTTGGTCTGGTTTTCCGGGAAGACGCCCTGGCGGAAACCGCCAGCGGGAAGCGCGCCATCGTACCGGGAAAACCGGGACAAAGCGAAGTGCTGCGCCGCATCCTGCACGACGACCCCGAGTTGCGGATGCCCCTGGAGGCCCCGCCGCTGAGCGCGGAGGAAACGGACCTGATCCGCCGCTGGATCAAGGCCGGAGCGAAGTGGGAAGACCACTGGGCCTACCTGCCCGTTACCAGGCCGACGGTGCCGGCGGTGGCCAGTGACTGGCCACGCAACCCCGTGGATAACTTCGTCCTCGCCCGGCTCCTTCAGGATTCGCTCGCACCGGCGGCCGCGCCCCCTGCGGCAGTGCTGCTCCGCCGCCTCAGCCTGGACCTGACCGGCCTGCCGCCTACTCCTGAAATGATGGAGCGCTACCTGAACGACCCCAGCCCGGAGGCCTACGAAAAGGTGGTGGACGAACTGCTGGCCAGCCCTGCTTTCGGCGAACACTGGGCAAGCCAGTGGCTTGATCTGGCCCGCTACGCCGACTCCCGCGGCTACGAACGCGACCGTGGACGCTCCATCTGGCAGTACCGGGACTGGGTGATCCGGGCCTTCAACGATGACCTGCCCTACGACCAGTTTGTCCGCGACCAGCTGGCGGG
>JAUIIF010000490.1 GCA_030431945.1 Bacteroidia bacterium
AGGGCAATTGCCCCTTTTACCTTCCCGCGGCTTTCTCCCCGAACAGCGACGGGATCAATGATGTATTCAGGGTTTTCACGGCCACTGGTACCACCAGCAAACTGCGCTCCTTTACGATTCATAACCGCTGGGGCGGGCTGGTTTTCGGAGCAACTGATGCTGATCCGGAAACGACGGCCTGGGACGGAAAGGTGAAGGGCCAGCCAGCCGCCAGCGGACTGTACCTGTATCAGGTAACCCTGGAAGATGAGGAAGGCCAGGTACAGGTAAGACGGGGAAGCGTTATCCTGGTTCGTTAGTGCACACTTAGCGAACGGACCGGACTAAGCCGGTCAACTCCGTATAACTGCTGATCTGGCCCCGGTTGAACTTACGGCGGTCATTCCGGTAGAGGTAAGTTACCGGGATACTGCCCGTCGTCCAGCCAGGGTCAACCCGCCCCACCCAGCTCCGGAAATCGTCGTCCGTCAGGGCCACCACGGGCAGGGTCATGGGCCGGTCTTCGAAGTAGTCTTTAAGCTTGCCCCGAACATCGCCCGGACGATCAAGGCTCACCATGATTACCTGAACGTCTTTAGCCGCAGTCTCCCGGGCTAATTGCTCGAAGTAAGGTAGCTCCGCCAGACAGGGGCGACACCAGGTCGCCCAGAAATTAATCACGTAGGTCCTGCCGTCTTGTTGGTCAAATAAATCCTCAATCTCCGCAAAACTGGCGTAAATGGGGTACGGCAGATTGGGGTCATTTGGGGTGAGCAGGCGCTTGACGGCTTCGTTGCCGGCAGTACCGTAATCGCTGACCGGGGTAGCACAGGTGGAAAGGCTCAGGATAAGAGCCAGCAGGAGTAAGTAGTTAAGGGATTTCATAACGGAAAGATAGGTGGATAAGCGATAAATGGACGCCGCCGCCGCAAAACAAGGTCGCCCGCCATGCCGGCTCAGGTACAGTAGGTCCGCTTCGGCCTGCAGCAGGTTGTTGCCCTGGCCAACAACCTTCGGCTGACGTGGCACCCGCCAGCACTACGCCCAGCGTGCACTGGTTCCAGCGGGAAGATTTGAATGAGACCTGGCTGGCGTAGATTTTTCTGTTATGACCGCCATACTCCAGGCTAAGGCCACGGGCTGGCGGCCGGAGAGGTTTATTCATTCGGGTTCATCGCCCGAAAAACGTCCAGCAATTCTCGCTGGGCACTTGCCGTTTTGTCCCGTGCGTACCAGGTATGTAGTTCCTTCTGGTAGGTAGCGTAGTCGGCTTTAGGAGGCGCCTGGTGCTTATAGTCCATGGTCATTTGCTGGGCAAAAGCAGGGCGGGGGCCCCAGTCTCCCAGGACCGTGTGCGTGGCCGCATCCAGGAAAATGACTTTCGGGATTGACCGCGCACCGTCCGTGAGGAATTGGTCCATCAGCTCGGGGTGCTCGTCACGGAGGACAAGTAGGAGGTCTAATTTTGGGGTCGCTTCCGTCAGGTGATAGAGCAGGGGGACAAGTTGTGCGGCATCGCCGCACCAGCCTTCCGTAATGACCAGCATAAGCATCGCCTGGTCAAGTTGTGCCAGTTCTGCTGCCATTTCAGGAAGGAAACGGTTGCGTTTGTCGAGCCGGTCCATCCGGGATTGGTTCAGCCGCGCATACTGTACGTAGGCTTCCGATTGGTTAGGGCCCGTCGTTTTTCCAGCGGCCAGTAGTTCCGTCAGGTAAGCCCGGTAGTCCGGATACGTCCGGGCGTTGGTCAGGGCCTGTTGAATCAGTTCTTTCATGGCGAGGGAACGACCGGTTGGGCGGTGGAGTTCTGTCTTAAGGCGACGTTTGCGACAGGGAGTGTAACCAGTAATGCCTTTATTCATGTCCAGCCAACCCACCCCAGGTTATTGCTTCGACCAACCGGGGCCTGCCGGGCAGGGTTAGCCCCCCAAGCCGTTGCCCGGTACTGACCCAACGTTACGTTCTGCAACCTTCCTGGAAAATCATCGTCATTGTTCCTGTACCTGGTACCCGCCGGAAAACCTGCTCCCCGCCATTCAAAGGGGGAGTCATTTACTCCTGTAAACAATACATCAACATGAGACTGCTTACTCTTTGCTCCTTATTTTTCTTCGCCATTACCCTGACGGCTCAGGACCGTATTGCCGGAACCGAGTTGATCAGCCGCCTGGATAAAGGAGAACGTATCGCGCTGACCAACGTCGTTATTACCGGTGACCTGGACTTTACCAAGTTGGCCGACCGCAAAGAAGAAAACGGGAGTAAATGGAACGATGGGAAGGCTTTTCGGACGTACGTCCGCCAGATGATTTCTTTCGATAACTGCACCTTTACCGGTAAGGTCATCGGTTACTACAGCCCGGAAGGTAGCTGGGGGCGGAGTAAGGAGCCAATGGTCAATACGGATTTTGATGCTAAGGTCGCCTTCGTTAATTGTACGTTTGAAGAGCCCGTACTTTTCAAGTATTCTCACTTTGGTGAGATGGTCAGTTTTTCCAATTCAAAGTTCCGCGCCAAAGTAAATTTTAAGTACACCAGGTTCAGGGAAGCTGTCAATTTTTCACAGGTCACCATGGGGGGATTTGCGAACTTCAAGTACACGGATTTTGCTGAAGGCCCCGATTTTTCCGGAGCAGACTTTAACGACGACGCCGATTTCAAGTACACAAAATTCCCCCGTGGTTCAAGTCTTGCCGGTGCGACATTTGATGATACCGCCAACTTTAAGTACACGCAGTTTCACGAAGATACCAACCTGGAGGGTGTTGATTTTGGCCGCAGATATGATTTTAAGTACACCAAAAAGGGAGGTCGTAGTTACCGTCCCGGCAGGTAATTTATCAGGGCAATCCCGTAAGCTTGCCCGCAGGTCATAACGGTATCGGGTAGCTGCGCAGCTTTTTTTACGGCCCATCCCCTTCTGGTGCCTGCCCGGGCTGCAACGATCCGGCTACCAATTTAGTGGCCGGGAGGGCCTGAGTTTATCCACCCCCGGTCGAAGGCCCGCAAGTCGCTACGTCCGGCCCGGTATCCACTTTTCAGTTCCTGGATTCCCGCGTCGAGGTTCAGGTGGCCGCAGCTGAACACGTCCACGGCGGCATAGCCATGTTCCGGCCAGGTATGTACCGTCAGGTGGCTTTCAGCAATGATGACCACGCCGCTGACGCCGTGTGGATTAAAAGCATGGAAGTGCTCGCTGATGATCGTGGCTCCCATCTTCTCTGCTGCCCGCAACAGAATTTGGCGGGAGTCGGCCGGAGCCACTAACCGTGCCGTGGGGCAGTCGTACAAATCCAGGTGTACGTGCCGGCCCAGGCTGCGGAGGTTTGGGGGTAAGCCGAAAGCGGGGATGTCAGCCATCAGGAAGTCTTTTCGCGTTGCCAGTTGGACCACTCTTCGAGGAAGTAGTCCAATAGAACTGGCTGGTCAAGGCGATTAGGAAGGAGCCGGCGGTCTGGCGGCTGGCGGAGATCAGGAGGAAAATAGAACATGGTGGGCAGGCCGGCGGGTTCGAGGAAACGACGGGGCACGTCAGTGCGTAAACCGGGCGGCTGGCCGGCACCGCCGGCCATGATGAAACCCCAGACACCGAAGCTGGGAACCAGCACGTGGTATGGCTGAATGTGCTCAAAGCCGGCAGCCGCCAGGGTCTCCCGAATGCACCAGAAAGTGTTGCGGGTATGAAAAGGGCTGGTGGCCTGGGTGGCAAAAACGCCCGCCGGCGCCAGGCGGGCCCTGGCCATGCCAAAGAACCAGGTACTGTACAGGCGGGCGACGCTTTCACTGCTGGGGTCAGGAAGATCGGCCAGGATCAGATCGTAGGTAGCGGTGTCATTACGCAAAAAAATCGCTGCGTCGAGGGCCAGACACTGCACCTTGGGGTTTTCCATTGCACCTGCGTTCAGCGCCCGGATGCCCCCGTGCCGGTTCGCAAGGTCGAAAACACGCGCATCAAGGTCCACTACCGTAAGTCGTTCCAGTTCCGGCAGCTTCAGCAGCTCCCGGGCCAGCAGGCCTTCCCCGCCACCAAGAATCAGGGCCCTCTTG
>JAUIIF010000491.1 GCA_030431945.1 Bacteroidia bacterium
AAACCTAAGTTACCGCCCGCAAACCTGCTTTTCCAATACGGAACCTCCGCCAAAATCCTTTCCCTTGAGAGACAAACCAGAGTCCAACGACGGTCCTTCAACGTTACGCTGTCGCTACCCGTCCACCTCACTGATTCTTGTTCCAGCTTATGATCAGCAGGTAACCCCTGCCCGGTGGGGACACATTTTGGGGGGCAAAAGGGATCCGGAAACAAGTTGGGAAGAGGGCTGTAACTGGCTACAACTCGGAGCAACACTACTCTTATTTCTACTCCTCCCCACTACCCTCACCGCCCAAAAGTGGACCACTATTCCCTGGCCCGCCAGCTGGATTACGCATCCGACCGCACCGGCCACGGAGTTTGCCGTCGTCAACTTCCGTCGCACCTTCGACCTCGACGTGGTACCCGACTCCCTGCCCGTAATGGTCTCCGCCGACAACCGCTACCAGCTCTTCGTCAACGGCCGGCGCGTGGGCGAAGGGCCCGCCCGCGGTGACCTCCTGCACTGGCGCTACGAAACCTATGACCTGAGACCTTATATACGTACGGGAAAAAATGTCATTGCGGCCATCGTCTGGAATTACGGGATGGATAAACCCTACAGCCAGGCATCTTACCGCCTGGCTTTTCTCCTGCAACCAAAGTCGGCAGTCCTGCCGGAACTAAAAACCGACGAGAATTGGCAAACCTACCATAACCAGGCTTACACCCCCATCACCGGAGCGGGCGGTCGACTCGGGGCGTACTACGTCGCCGGCCCCCAACTCCGTATCGACGGTAACAAAATGCCCTGGGGCTGGCAGGAAAAAGACTACCCGGATGAAGAATGGCCCGGGGCGAAGACCATCACCCGGGGCAGCCCGGCTGCCGGCGGGACGGAAACATACTGGGGGTTAACAGCGCGCACCCTCCCTCCGTTTCCTCGCAAGCAGCTGGACCAGCCAACTCCGGTCAGGGTCGAAGAAGAATTTCCCGATCATCCGACCGGGGCAGATACTACCCCACTCCACCTGATTTTGCCAAACACCAAACGGCGCATATTATTCCGGTTTGGCCAGTTGGAAAATGCCTTTCACTCCTATCAGTTTGCCGGCGGTAAAGGAGCGACGGTTCGCGTGGAATACGCCGAGAGTCTGTTTGATCAGAATGGCTCAAAAGGCAACCGAGATGAAGTCGGCGAGAAAGTAATGCGGGGAGTGTACGACGAGTTTCTCCTTGACGGTAAAGACAGAAGTTATTCCACGCCCTGGTTCCGTACGGCCCGTTACCTCGAACTGACCGTAGAAAACGGTGACGATACCCTGGTGATTAAAGATATTTTGTCCGAATCTTTTGCCTACCCGTTCTCTCCCGTTGCCAGCTTTTCCATGCCGGATACAACTTATCGCACTACGGCGATCTGGAACGTCGGCTGGCAAACCGCGCGCATGTGCGCGCAGGAAACTTACGTTGACTGTCCCTACTACGAACAGTTACAGTACGTAGGGGATACCCGGATCCAGGCCCTGATCAGCCTCTACGTTGCCGGGGACGACCGGCTGATGCGCAAGGCCATCAAGATTTTTGATGAAAGCCGGACCAGCGAAGGACTGACGCAGAGCCGCTACCCCAGCAACGTCCCCCAGTTCATCCCTCCTTATTCACTTTCCTGGGTGGAGATGGTGGGCGACTACTGGATGCACCGGCCGGATACTGCCTTTGTGCGGGAGCGGCTCGACGGTGTCCGGGCCGTACTGAAATGGTACGACGAGCAGTTGCTGCCTAACGGAATGGCAGGCCCTACGCCTTACTGGAATTTTGTGGACTGGACCCCACAGTGGTCCTGGAACAATGTTCGGCGTGAAGGCGGTGTGCCGGACGTTGCGGGCGGGTCGAGTATCCTCAGTTTGCAGTACGTAAGTGCGTTGCGCGCGGCGGAGCGACTGTTCGATTATTTTGGTGATTGGGAGCAAGCAAGCGTTTACGGTACCAGGGCGGACAAAGTAGCCCGAGCCGTGACCCAACTTTGCTGGAAAGCCGACCGTCAGTTATTCAGTGATACGCCTGCGGGCAAAGCCTTCAGCCAGCACGCCAACATTCTGGCCCTCTTAACGGACCTGGCACCGGCGGCCGCGCCCGAAATAATGCGGGAAGGGAGTAAAGGTTTTCCTTTGTTCCGGGATAAGCTGCTGGAAAAAATACTGACGGACGAAAGCCTCACCCAGGTCTCCGAATACTTTCGCTTTTATCTCGTACAGGCGCTGTACCATACGGGAAATGCAGACTTATACCTGGATCAACTCAACATCTGGCAGGCGTACCTCGATCAGGGGTTTACCACTTTCCCGGAGAAGGGCGGGGAGACCCGTTCGGATTGCCACGCCTGGAGTGCCAGCCCGAATTATGATCTGCTGGCCACCCTGGCCGGTATTCGCCCGGCAAGCCCGGGCTTCGGGCAAGTATCGATCCGGCCGGCGCACCTGCCGGGCCTAGCGTATGATGCCAAGGCGGCCCATCCACGGGGAACGGTGCAAGTCACCTGTTCCGGGGAAATTGGCCGGCAAGCCGGTCGGTATTACCTCCACTACGACATTAATCTGCCGCCGGGTACAACGGGCAGGTTTACCTACCGGGAGCAGACCTTCCCGTTGGTGGCCGGTAAGCAAATGATCAAAGTGGACTTGGGTAATAAAAAAGAGGACAGCTGGTCACACGATTAAAGGCAGACCTTAGCGACTATACCTAAGTCAAAGTGGTTTGGGACTTTTTCACTTGCTATCGAGGCTGCTGATTTCGTTAAAAAGCCTCGCCGAAGCTAAGGCTTCGCCTACGTTTTTTGCCTCATCAGCAACCACGCTAGCTACGCGCTAATTGTCCCACCCCGCAGGAGCAACGAAGTTAAACCACTCCGGCTTAGGTATACCCGCAATTGTAAGGGAGGTGTCTTCCTGTTGCAGACGGGTAAAGTCTTGCAAGTTGAGACCGGTGTACAAAACTGCTGCACCAATTTTCAGGGCCGCTTGGTAAGGGAGGGCTTGTAGATGATCGCACTCACCAGGCTTGATCTGCTGCGACCGCACTACAGTGGCTTATTAAGTTTGCACAGCAATTTACACAAATGATACGAAGGGGAAAGTCTTCTTCGTGACGACAGGGACGTCTTCGGCCGGCTCTTAGCATATGATTATCTAGTTCTGTCTGGGCAGTTCGTTACTCATACGTTTCGTAAGCTACTGTGGTCAAACCAGACGGTAAGTATTAATGAGAATTTGGCCACAAGTCTAAAATTTGTGTTTTTAGTTAAAAAAAAATATTCCTAAGGGGCTATCGTTTTTTAGCGAAACACTTCCAAATGACAAAAAGAATATTTTCCCTTGTCTTTACAATTATGGCTTTCTCCTTGTCAATAAATGCACAAGCGATTAAGGCACCAAAATTTGGTTTTCAACTTTCATACGGAGTTGGGTCAAGCGTAATTCAAAATGAAGGAATAAACTCTAGGCTGGGTACGACAGGTATTGAAGTTCTTGGAACATACCAGATTAAAGAAAATCTTGGAATTGGTACCGGATTTTCAGTTTTGGGTCTTAATGGCAATAGCTTTAATAACAATGGAAACTTTAATCAAACTCGTGGAATATTTAGGATTCCTGTTGTAATCAGTACTAACAGATATTTGAACGAAAAAACTCAATTCCTTACAAGTGCTGGTCTGAGTATTAATCATATCGTAGAAGACACCTATAGATATGTAGACACAACCGAAGAACTCGAAACGGAGAAGTGGTCTATGGGCGTACAGGCACGATTAGGAATTTGTCATGATGTCTATGCCAAGGCTGCAATAGGAGTTGCTTATAATATTCAATACAATTTTTCCGATTCTTCAAAGAATCATGAAAGTATTGATACCAGAATGAGTACAAATACATTTGATTTATTCGTAAAGCTTAAGATTTAATGTAGTTACGAAAATACTGGTTTTACTTCGTGACACACTTTTTGCAACGGTCTCTCTCTCTACCTCACCACCGTCACATCC
>JAUIIF010000492.1 GCA_030431945.1 Bacteroidia bacterium
ATTTTCAAGGCTGCCACGGTGGTCATAAGCAAAGACCGCCCCCGGAAAATGTTTATCCCGGTGGCGGCCCTACGAATACCCCTAAGGTATTGCTCTCGGGCCTTTATGAGCTGTGTTAGCAAAACGTTACGGTCTTCGGAATTTTTCCTTCCCTGCGGTTGGTTATCTTTGCCAGCCCATCCAGAAAACTGTAAGTACCAACATGGCTAAAGCAAGACCCACCCCTAACCGCAAGAAAGTCTCAAAAGGTGAATTAGGTTCCGGCCTCCAGGCTTTACTTGGTGGTAACCGGCTGGATAAATCACTGCAGGATGCCCCCGAAGAAACCATCTCGACGCTAAGCAAAGCTTTCGCTTATCTGCCCGTCAAAAAAATCCACGCCAACCCCGATCAGCCGCGCAAAGAATTCGAGGAGGCGCCCCTGCAGGAGCTGGCGGAATCAATTAAAGTACACGGCATCATTCAGCCGATGACGGTGCGGCACATGGGAGACGGCACGTACCAGATCATCAGCGGTGAGCGGCGCTTCCGCGCCAGCCAGCGGGCGGGCCTCAAGGAAGTCCCGGCTTTTATCCGCACGGCGGATGATCAGACGCTGCTGGAAATGGCCCTGATCGAAAACATTCAGCGTCAGGACCTGAACCCCATGGAAGTTGCCTACTCTTACTACCGCCTGAAGGAAGACTTCAGCCTTACCCAGGATCAGGTCGCCGACCGGGTCGGTAAACCCAGAACGACGGTTGCCAACTATCTGGGCATTCTGAATACCTCCCCCCTGGTGCAGGACGCCATCCGGGACAAACGGATCAGCATCGGCGTTGCCAAAACGTTTTCCAACATCAAAAACCCGGCGGAGCAGGAAGTCTTCCTGAAAGAAATTCTGAGTAACCCGGAGTGGACGGTCCGCAACGTCGAAGACCGGGCGAAAGCCTACAAAAAGAAGAACAAGTCAGGCCCCGTACGCCAGCCCGAAAACGACGATCTTCAGACCGTCAAACAGGCTTTCCAGATTCACTTCGGTACCAAGCAGGTAAAGGTGACCCTGGACGGAAAGAATGCGAAGTCGGGTAGCATCACCATTAAGTTTGACAGCCAGGAGCAGCTGGAACAGTTTTACAAAGCCGTCGAGCCTTAGGAAACCGTACACCATTCGTTCAGGCTTGCTATTCGTCTGCCTGTCTTTCCTCTTCCCTTTCCGGGTTATGGCACTGGCGGAAGAAGGCCAACGGCAGTAGGCGGTACGCCTGAACCGTTACCGGAAAGTTAAACCAGTCCCTCAGGTACCGCATTACCGCCTTAAACAAAGTCTTTGCAACGTATGAAAAAAGCAAACACACCGTTGGCGTCACCGGGCTACCAGGCCGGTGGGTTATCCTACCTCACCGGCGTGGCGCAAGCAGCTTACTTGCGTTCGCAGAATGCTGATGCTACGGCCCGGGGTGTCGGCAGGGGCACCCCCGTATGCCCCGCGTTCCGGCCGGCGACTGCCCCACCCCGCAGGATAGCCTGCCTGCTTTACCTTGCTTTCATTGTCTTTTTCCTGGCACCTGCGGCCGCGCCCGCTCAGACTACGGACACCCTGACGCCTGCCCCGGCAGCGGATACGATGGTTACTGATTCCATCCTGTCCTTAGCCACCTTGCGCCGCAAGCCGCGGAATGCCCTCCTGTGGGCGGCCATCCCCGGCGGCGGCCAGGTGTACAACAAGCGCTGGTGGAAAGTACCGCTGGTCTACGGTGGGCTGCTGGGCATGATTGCCTACGCCGATTTCAACCAAACCAGCTATAATCGCTACACCCGGGCCCTGGAGAATCGCTGCCTCGGCGACGGAAATGTCATCGTCTTTCCGGAAGCGGAATGTACACCTACGGAAGACGAGTTCCCCGTTGACCTGGTCAGCAACAATGCCCTCCTGCAGGCCAGGGCCAATGCAGACCGGGCCCGCCAAACTGCCTACATCGGCATTTTCGCCGTTTACCTGCTCCAGGCAGTTGAGGCGTATACCGACGCTCACCTGCAGGAATTTGATATCTCCGATGACCTCAGCTTCCGCCTTGAGCCCATCGTTCAGCCAGACGGAATGCTGGCCGCCGGCCTGACCCTCCCACTCGGCAGCGGACGTCGTAAGAACGCCGAAGAAGCCGCCGTACGGCAACTTGTCTCCAGAAGCCGCTAACGCAGCCTTACCACCCCAAGACCAAATGCTCCCCGTGGCCGATGACCAGGAGGACGTGCTGGTCGTCCAACAGGACCATATCCCGGACTTCCCACCGGTTCCTCGCGCCCCCCAGGTCGATGAAGGTGACGGTACCATCGTCTTCCCAAAGCTGCAGGGCCGCGGCATCCTGGCGGCCAATCCGCGGCTGAACCGGCCACAGGTTCCCCCCCAGCAATACCCCTTGCGGGAGGCGGAGGGCGCAGTTGATGGTCGTAATTTGCGCCGCCCGGGGCAGGGTATCCACGGTCCAGTTTCCCCCGTTTTTTCGCTGCAGGAGCAAGTGTTGCAGGGTATTGACCACTTGCGGCGGCTCCACTACGTCCGGGAAGAGCTCCCCGAAAGTGCGGTTGGCAAAGTCCGTATAGCTGCTGCTGACACGTTGCAGGGCCGGTATACTGGCCGCCAGTTCATCTTTGTCGGCAACGGTAACCTCCTTGCCCTGCCGCACGTACGTGAGCAGCGGAATGGCGTCTCCCGCAGCTGCGCCTTTAGCGAGATACAGGCGAACGGGCTCCTCGGGCGTCGGCGTAAGCAGGCCGGAATTCAGGCCCCAGTTCCCCGCCAGCAGGGTCGTACCCGGGCCGCCGTTTCCGGTAAGGCGATTCAGTGACTGCCAGATACCGGTACGGGCTCCGGCTACTGCAACTTCCTTACCTCCCCTCAGCATCATGCCGATGCCGCCGAACGGCTGGGCGAAAATGCCTTCTCCGTCCGGCGTCAGGGGCAGGCGGAGGGTAACCGTCTGCTGGTCATTCACCATCTGGTGTTTCAGCGCCGGCCAGACTTCCTGGCCCAGTGAAGTCAGCGTGTCATGCTGCCACCGAACCACCTCGTATTTCCATCCTTCCTCATCCGCAGCAATGGCATAATCGCCGTTTTGCAACCGCAACACCGGCTCATTACCCGGTTTGGGCTTGTAGGGAGCCAGCGGATCCCGGTCGAAAAAATCACCCACCGCCGCGGTCCGGTTGATTCCGGTAGCCCGCACCGTAAACTGCGGCGGGAAGCGGGGGGCCGTTCCCCGATCGGGGCCGTAGCGGCCTTGTGACTGCGACATCATGCCACGCTGGGGGCAAAGACGGGTATCCGGATCGTAGCGGGGTAAGGGAGACGAAGTTGGGTTAAACGTGCTGCCGACGGAACGGGGCCGGGGCGCCTGCCGGTTTTCGTAAATGGTTGCGGGGGCGTTGAGGTTATTGAGCACAAGATCGGCGTCTCCATCCTGATCAAAGTCCGCAACGGCAGCCCCCGTAGAGCTTCCCTGCAGGTCGAGCCCCCATTCCCTGCCGACCTCCGCAAACGACCAGTCCCCCGTATTCCGGAAGGCCCGGTTCTTCACGCTGCCCGACGGCATACTGGCAATGACCGCAAGGTTGGGGGCAGTTCTGGCCAGGTCGGTGGAAAGGTACTTCAGGTAATCCAGGCTGTTGGGTCGACGTTCGATACCGTTAGCCACAAAAATATCCTGGCGGCCATCCAGGTCAAAATCTTCCACCAGGCAGGACCAGGACCAATCGGTGGCAGATACCCCGGCCAGTGCGGCCACTTCGGAGAAATTTCCCTGGCCCCGATTCCACTGCAGGGCATTCCGGGGGTACTGATGATGAAAGCCCTGCTTACGCTTCTGAGTGTATGTCTGATGAGTCTCTGCACTAACCGTTGTTTTCAACACGGCTTCCGTGGCCGGTGCCATATCCAGGGTCAGGAGATCGGGCCATCGGTCCTGGTCAAAGTCTGCCACCTCAGCGCCCATGCTGAAATTGGAGGTATGGCCGGTAAGTGCGCGCACGGACT
>JAUIIF010000493.1 GCA_030431945.1 Bacteroidia bacterium
AGTGATCAGCCCTACCAGCGCAGCGTCTACCTTACTAAAAGCGCGCAGCGCGTCTCCTCAAGCGTAGCGAGCAGCTCTGCAAGCGCAGCGTCTTGCCTTACTAAAAGCGCGGCAGCGCGTCTAAAAGGCCGCAGGCCGTCCATTTTATCCCTTCAAAACACAACGTGTTTCCTTTACCGGCGTTTAAACTCTCGTATTCGTTACTATTCCCTTCCCAGAACATACAGACTTGCGTTTTTTTTACTGCTTCTTCGTACTGCTGCTCGCACCTGCGCTCCGCGCCCAGATTGCAGCGCCTGATTTCACCTGCACCCGGAGTGAAGCTGGTGCCGTCACCCTTAACTGGAACAATCCGGCTCCGGAGAACTGCGGAGCGTTCGAGGCGACTGAGATTTACCGCGCCACGGACCTGAACGGTCCGTTTACCCTGCTGGCGGAAATTACCGATCCGGCAGCGACGGATTTCACGGATCCGAATCCGGCCGGGCAGCTTCGGTACTACTTTCTCCGCTACCGCTATGCTTGTCCGGGGCAGGCGGTGATGAACAGTGATACGCTCGACAGTTTTATCCCCGCCATTCCAGTAGTCCAATTTGTCGGTATTGAGGACAATGAGGTGGTGATTGACTGGTTGGCCTCCGTATCTCCGGAGGTGACGGGGTACATTATTCTGGAGGTTACGGACGTAGCGTTTGTTCCCCTGGATACCGTTTACGGCGTGACGGATTACCGCCTTGCCTTTGGTCCCGGAGATCCTGCTCCGGAAACACGTTCTTTTCGCCTGGTGGCCATTGACCCCTGCGGTAACGACAGCCCGCAGGGAACCATTGTCTCCGCTGCCGGCCTTACCGGTTCCGGCGGCGCTGGTTGTACCAGTGACATTACCCTGTTTCCCGCTACCGAAGACGTGGCTGATTTTCTGCCCTCCGTTTCCCTTGAGCTTTTCGTATCAGTAAACAACGGTCCCTTTACTCCCGCAGGAACCTTTCCTCCTAACGCCGCCGAAATTTCTTACCGCGAGGCCAACGATGGCGAAACGCTGTGCTTCTATTTTGAAGCAGTGCTCGCCAATGATTTCGGGCGGGCGCGTTCCGCAGTATTTTGCCAAACGGTAATGATTACCCAACCGTTACGGGATTTTCCGCTTTACGGTGTGGAGATCAGTGATGCCGGTGAATTGTTGTTCCAGTACGGTGATGACGCCCTGCAACCGACGCCTGCTGAAGCGGAGCTACTGGTTAGTCGCCTGGGCGGGCAGCTCGAGACAGGCCCGTTGCCCACGCCGGTATTCGGCAGTGGCGGCCAACTTACCTTCCCGGCCCTCACGGAGGAAATTGCGCCCGGTGAAACCCTGCGGTTTCGGCTTACCGATGCTTGCAATCGTGAGGTGAATACCAACGAGGTGGCCCCCGTACGCCTTACGGTACGCGAGATTTTCCCGGGTCAAAATCAGTTGAGCTGGTCGCCGCTGGTTAATGGCCTGGAGGGAACCATAACGTATGATGTCTTTCGGGCGGACGCCGGTACGGTGCTCGTTCCACTGGCGAGTGATCTGGCCGCGCTCAGTTTTGTGGATGATTTTTTAGCGGCGGGTGGTGAAGTTTGCTATAAAGTCCGGGCACGTTTCCGCCCCGTCGGGGCGGCGGCCACGGAGACTTTCGTCTTCAGTTCCAATACCGCTTGCGTTACGCCGGTTCCGGAGTTGTTTTTGCCCAATGTCTTCAGCCCCGTTGCCCAGCGGCCGGACAACAGAACATTTCGCCCTTTCTTCTCATCCTTACCTGCTGCCGAAGGCTACCAGTTGCAGGTGTTCAACCGGTGGGGCGGGGTGGTGTTTCTGACTACTGACCCGGCCGCAGGCTGGGATGGAACCGGGCAGGACGGGCAGCCGGCCGCCAGCGGAACCTACCTCTACACGTTGCGGTACACCGCAACGGAAGGCCAGATTCGTGAACGGGCCGGCACGGTGAATCTCCTGCGGTAATAAATACTTCCGCGCAACTTACTTGGTAATCACGGCGTTACCTACAGGTACCGCAAAAAAGCGCACTAAAGTTTGGTGCTACGGCGTTGGCTGAAGTACTTTTGCGTTCCCGAAATGGTCGGTTGGCCGAGTGGCTAGGCTCAGGTCTGCAAAACCTGCTACAGCGGTTCAAATCCGCTACCGACCTCGAAGAAGAAGCCCGGACTGCTCACTGCAGCGCCGGGCTTCTTTCGTTTCTGATAATATGGTTAGAGGTGCGGCTGCCGCTGGGTCAGACGCCATCGGGCTTCTTATACTCGACCCGAAACTTCTCAATCATTTCCGGGCTGAGGGAATCCGCGTAGACCCCGTAGGCGTCCACGAGCATTCCTTTGGTGCCGTCCTTTGCTTCAATAGCGTAGAGTACGGAATTGTCTCCGGCACTGCTCATCCCCTCAAAGCGGTACGCGTGGGTAATCGTAAAATCGGAGGGTTGGTAGTTGCGCTCGAGCTTTTTGCACGCCAGGTGGTTTTCCTGCTGATTAAAATCGTGGACGTACCCTTCCTGGCGGAGTTTCTCGATGGCAGCGGTCAGGGTGGCGTAGGGATTTTCTTGCAGAATAGGCATGGTAGCTTGGTATTTGGTTCTTTCCCTGTAACGGAAGTACCCAAATTGTAGTTCGGTGCTACCCGGAATCTGCCGAAGGTTAGAGACTGACTTCCGCCCCGGCATAGACCTCCCGCATTTCTTCGAGGACGCCATAAAGCGTTTCCGGTTCGTAGTCGGATACGAGGGTTTTGCGGTAGTCCTTTACGCCGGGCAGGCCCCGGAAGTAATTGGTGTAATGCCGGCGCATTTCTAAAATCCCGAGTTTGGGGCCCTTCCACTGAATGGAACGGCGGAGGTGGTCTCTGGCGGCATCAACGCGCTCATCGATGTTGGGTGGGGGCAAGAGGTCACCGGTAGCAAAGTAGTGCTTGATCTCCCGGAAAATCCAGGGGTTTCCGATGGCTGCACGGCCGATCATGATCCCATCAACACCGTAGCGGTTGCGGTAGGCTTCCGCTTTCTGCGGAGAATCGATGTCTCCATTGCCGAAGATGGGGATGGAGATGCGGGGGTTGTCTTTGATGCGGCCGATGAGGGTCCAGTCAGCCTCTCCTTTGTACATCTGCTGGCGGGTCCGGCCGTGAATGGAAAGGGCCTGAATACCGACGTCCTGCAACCGTTCGGCCACTTCCTCGATGTACTTGGTCTTATCGTCCCAGCCCAGCCGGGTTTTCACCGTTACGGGAAGGTTGGTACGCTCAACGATGGCCTTCGTCAATTCCACCATTTTGGGGATGTCCTGAAGAATACCGGCACCGGCACCTTTACAGGTAACTTTTTTGACGGGGCAGCCGAAGTTGATGTCCAGTAACTCAGGTCGGGCTTGTTCTACAATGTCGGCAGCGCGGACCATACTATCAAGGTTGGCACCGAAGATCTGAATGCCAATGGGGCGTTCGTAGTCGTAGATGTCGAGTTTTTCAACACTCTTGGTCGCGTCCCGGATGAGGCCTTCGACACTGATGAACTCCGTGTACATCAGGTCACAACCCTGTTCCTTGCACAAGGCACGAAAGGGAGGGTCACTGACGTCTTCCATCGGTGCCAAAAGGAGCGGGAACGCTCCGAGTTCAATATCAGCTATTTTTACCATAATTTCGGGGAGCAAAGATACAAACAGGCGTCGGGAGAGAAGGTTGAAGCGCAGAAAAGTAGGCTTCCCGTATCCTCGGTGCTTAATTATTTGGGAAGGAATCGAGGAAATCCGGAGGGTGGGAAGATGTATTGTTTGCCTTCCGTGTCTTCCGTGTCTTCCGTGTCTTCCGTGCCTTCCGTGCCTTCCGTGTCCTCCGTGCCTTCCGTGCCATCCTTGCCCTCCCAATCCGCGCAACTGAAACGAGGGGGTAAACCCTCCTCGCTACGAAAAACGGACCTCCGGTCCTGGTACAAGCTAAGTTTAAAACATTTCGTGCATCCTGCAGTACCCCATTAGTAGT
>JAUIIF010000494.1 GCA_030431945.1 Bacteroidia bacterium
TCCATGCGCTCCGGGCGTGGCTCCGGGAGGTGTTTCACCGGATTCTGGAGCTGGAAAGCTATGATGTCCGGGCCATTAATTTCTCCAGCTACGGGGCCAGTCTGGTGTACCTGGATGCTGACGGAGAAGTACTGACGCCACTGTACAACTACCACAAACCGTTGCCGGCAGGACTGGAAGAGGCGTTTTATGCCACGTACGGCCCGGAAGCAACCTTTGCGGTCCGTACGGGCTCTAACCGGTCCGGCATGCTCAATTCCGGCTTGCAGCTTTACTGGTTGAAGAAAACCCGGCCGGAAGTCTTTGCCCGGATCAGGTACGCCCTGCACCTGCCGCAATTTTTGAGTTACGTGTTTACCGGAATCCCGCTGAGTGAGTACACCAGTATCGGCTGCCATACGGCCCTGTGGGATTACCGCAAACAGGACTACCACGATTGGGTGTACGCCGAAGCGTTGCACCACCTGCTGCCTCCCATTGTTTCGACGGAGACGAGTATCAACATGAATTACAACGGGAAACGGATAAAAATTGGGGTGGGTATTCACGATAGTTCGGCAGCTTTGCTGCCGTATATCCGCAGCGAGAAGAAGCCTTTTGTGCTCGTCTCGACGGGTACCTGGAGTGTTACCCTCAACCCTTTTTCTGCGGGCGCGCTCCGGAGCGAAGACCTGCGTAACCAGTGCATCAACTACATGCGTATTGACGGCAAGCCGGTAAAGGCAGCCCGCCTCTTCCTGGGGGAGGAATACAAGCTCCAGACCGCTAAGCTGGCGGAACACTTCGGGGTCGGTGAGGATCGCCACCAGAACGTGGCCTTTGACCTCGCCATTTACCAGGCCATCAGGCGGGATTTCAAGCCCTGGTTTCACCTGGAAGTGATTGACGCCCCCTGCCCGGACCGTACGTTTATCCCCCCTTGTTCCTACGAATACGCCTACCACCACTTACTCGTAGAGCTTACCCGCCTGCAGGTGGCCAACATCAGGGGTGCCCTGGGCGATCTGGATGCCCGCAAGCTTTTTATTGACGGCGGATTCAGCGATAACGAAGTGTACCTTAAATTACTGTCTCATCATTTCCGGGAGTTGAAACTGCGAACGACCGATGCTTCGCTGGGTTCCGCGCTCGGTGCGGCCATCTGTATCTCTGACCAGGAACTGAACTCTAAATTCCTCAAGGAAAACTACGGCCTGAAAAAACATCAGCCATTTATCCTCAGCGATGCCGCCGCCGGCTGAGGCCATTATCTTCCCCCCTTAATCCGCTTTTAAACGATCAGCATGACCCAGGATTTTAACCCCGCTTACCCTTCCGTCGACGATTTACGCAGCAAAGCACGCCAACGGATTCCGCGCTTCGCTTTTGAATACCTGGATGGTGGCTGTAACGAGAACATTAACCTGCACCGGAATACGGCTGAGCTGCGCGACGTACAGTTGATTCCACACTACCTCCGTGATTTCAACGGAGCCTCCCTGAAAACGGAGTTGTTCGGCATTGAGTACGATGCACCGGTAGGCATTTCCCCCATCGGGCTGCAGGGACTCATCTGGCCCAACGCCACCGAAATTCTGGCGAAGGCGGCCATGAAACATAACCTCCCTTTTTGCCTTAGTACCGTCGCCACGAGTGACATTGAAACCGTAGGGAAAATCACGGACGGAAAAGCCTGGTTTCAATTGTACCATCCGACCGAAAATGAATTGACGGATGACCTCCTGAAGCGAGCACACAATGCCGGGGTTCCCGTGCTGGTGATTCTTTGTGATGTCCCCACTTTCGGCTTTCGGCCGAATGACATCCGCAACGGCCTGGCGATGCCTCCGAAGATGTCCGTCCGCAACTTCATCCAGATTTTCGGCAAGCCAAACTGGGCCCTGCGCACCCTCTTCAACGGGCAGCCGGAGTTTGCCAACCTCAAACCTTACATGCCGAAAGGCCTGGACATCCAGCAGCTGGGGAAATTTATGGACAAAACCTTCTCCGGTCGCCTCAATGCCGCCAAAATAGAACGGATCCGGGAACGGTGGAAAGGAAAGATTGTCCTGAAGGGCGTCGCCAACGAAGCCGATGCCGCGGAAGCCATCCGTTTGGGCCTCGACGGCATCATCGTCAGTAACCACGGTGGCCGCCAGCTGGATGCAGGGGAGGCCAGCATCCACCCGCTGGCCCGGATCGCGAAGAAGTACGGAGACCAGATCGTGGTGATGCAGGACAGCGGGCTGCGCACGGGACCGGACATTGCCCGCTCCATCGCCAGCGGTGCCGCCTTCACCTGGATGGGGCGGACCTTCATGTACGGAACGGCTGCCCTGGGCGACCAGGGGGGAAATCATACCATTGCGATGCTCAAAATGCAATTGCAGCAAATCATGGAACAACTCTGTTGCGAACGGGTGAAGGATTTGCCCAGTCACCTGATCAGCAGGGCGTAACGTTGGCTGCCTGCCCGTTGCCTGGTCGCCGTCCCGGCCTACTTTTCAAAGGTATCTTTTTTATCCACCACCACTCATTTTACGATCATGCTACCAAACATTCACGAAGAAGAACACATGGAAGAAATCGCCGGGGGCGAGTTTGAGCGCGAGCCGGTACCCGCCGCCAGGTGGAAAGGCTGGGGGAGCTTTCTGGGGATGTACGCCGGGGAACATGCGGCCGGAACGGAATTTGTCATCGGCCCGCTATTTCTGACGACGGGCGTCAGCGCCTTTGATCTGATCGTGGGCCTCCTGCTGGGTAACTTGCTGGCCGTGTTGAGCTGGCGCTTCCTGACGGCAGAAATTGCCGTAAAGAACCGCCTCACCCTGTACTTCCAGCTGGAAAAAATCAGTGGTGCTACCCTGGTTAAGTTTTACAACGTTGCCAACGGGGTACTCTTCTGCTTTCTGGCGGGGTCAATGATCACCGTTTCGGCGACGGCCGTTGGCATTCCCTTCGGAATGGAGATGCCCCAATTGACGGATACCCTGCCGAACGGACCCACTTACATCATCATTGTACTGGTTGTCGGCGCCGTCATTGCCCTCATTGCCAGCCGGGGCTACGAGACGGTCTCCAGGGCGGCCAACTGGATGAGCCCGATCATCGTCCTCGCCTTTCTGGCGGCGGGTGTGGTGGCCCTGAACCAGCTGGGGGTCGGTAGCTTTCAGGACTTCTGGAACATCTGGGGAACCGGAGGAGAACCTTTCCCCGGCCAGATCAAGTACACCTTCTGGCACGTGATGATCTGGAGCTGGTTTGCTAACGCGGCCATGCACATCGGGATGTCCGACCTGTCCGTATTCCGCTTTGCGAAGAAGCCGAGTGCCGGCTGGATGACGGCGGCCGGCATGTACGTAGGGCACTACATGGCCTGGATTGCGGCGGCGCTCCTCTACGCCGTTTTCCTGCAGACCCCGGCGGCACAGGCCACCCTGGCCGGTGGCCAGGCCCCGGAAGTGGCCCCGGGCCCGCTGGCCTACAATGCCCTTGGCTGGTTCGGGATCATTGCCGTATTACTGGCTGGCTGGACGACGGCCAACCCCACCATTTACCGCGCGGGCCTGGCCTTCCAGACGCTGCTGCCGAAGGTCTCCACTTTCTGGGTAACCATCCTGGCCGGTACGGTCGCGACCATCGCCGGCCTCTTCCCCGCCTTTGCGATGAAACTGCTGGGCTTTGTCGCATTCTACGGCTTTGTCCTCGCGCCTTTCGGCGCGGTGATTGTCTTCGAGCATTTCTTCCACGAGGCCGCCGGCATCCGGAAAAACTATGCGGAATTTGCCGGCATCCAGTTCAACCCCGCCGTGCTCTGGGCCTGGGCCATCAGCTTCGGCCTCTTTTACTTCCTGTCCTGGCAATTCGATATTTTCCTGAGCTTCGTTACCCTGCCTGCGTGGTTGTTGTGCGGCGGGCTGTTCCTGGTCTTCTCGCGGCAGTGGCAACGGAAAAACGCTTAGGTGGGCGCGGCCGCAGGTGCCGGGAAAGTCACCAAAAAGCCATCTTTCCGCCCCGGCACC
>JAUIIF010000495.1 GCA_030431945.1 Bacteroidia bacterium
TGGGCTTTTTAGACGCTAGCGCTTTTAGACAGCTGGTGGCTTTTTAGACGCTGGGCTTTTAGATGTCCTTTGGTCCATAGCATCTGCAAGCGCAGCGTCCACCTATCGTACAAGTCGGTAAGTGCCTTTTACTAAAAAGGTATTGCGTAAATCTCCGGCAAAAAGGTCTTCCGTAATGGCGGAGAAGACACTTTTGCTGGGGTCCGTTCCGCCGGAAGTACCCTGAGACCACACGAGGAAGAGCGTGGAACTGGGGCGGTATTCCCACCGGATGACGAGGTTCGACCGGAACTGCAGGAAGTTGAAATCAGGGTCCCGGAACTCCCAGTCAACGGCCCGGTCAGTATCATCATCAATCTGGTAGCGATTGGTTTCCTGGTTGAAATTGACGGCGGATTCCGGAAAGATGATGAAACGGTTGTCAAAATTTTTGGCTAGGGGGTCGTCGACGATTTTAAACTCGTCGTACACGCCGCGGGCAACGAATGGCTGGGCGTAGTACTGGATGGTGAAATCTGGGGTAATGTTGTAGGTCGCCCGCATGGTGAGGCTGAACACCTGCTGCTTGATCTGGCCGTGAACGTAGCCGGTGCGTTCACCGTCCTGCAGGGTAGTGATGTACTGGTCCCGACGGGTGGACGGGTTAAAACTGGGCTCGAGGTATAAGGACAAGGCGTCCGTGGGTTGGTAGGCAAATTCCAAGCCTACTTGTCCGCCCATTACGTTTTTATCGTAGCCCTGGCCGCCGTTGAAGTAGAAGTAGGTGCGGAATTTCTTGCGCTGGTCCGTCCCGATACCACCGCCCAGGGCGTAGCCTGGCGGGCGCCGGAAGAGCGGGCCGCCCCGCAGGGCGTTGCGGCTGATGTCCTGCTGTTCCAAATTGAGAAAGAAACGGAAGTTGGAGAAGTTCTTGAACTGGCCCCAGATGTTCGTATTGTAGCTGCGGTTCAGGGCCTCCCCGCTCCAGTCCCACCCGGCATAGATGTTATGGTTCCACTGGAAGCGATTGAAAGCCTTGGTGGGGTTGCGCCACCGGCGGGCGCCCCAGGCGAAGAAATTTACCTGCTCCGTGTTGTTGAGGAAGCCGATGTCGTTCAGCTCGAGCCCGGGACTGCGGAAAGTGACACCGGATTCAAAGACCCAGTTACCGTCAAACTCCCCGAGGGCCAGGGTACCTCCCGTACCACTCAGGCGCGTGGCCGTCGAGTCTACGCGCAGGTGGTCGGCATCGGGGCGCTGAAAGTTGTGCTCAAAGGCCGTTTGGGTACGGGTAATGGCGGCTTCCGTGCCACGTACCTGGCTCCAGACCATGTTGGCACGCAATTGCCAGGCGCGGTCTTTCCAGCGGTGTACCAGGTCGAGGCCACTGGAGTAGGCACTGTTGTGCAGGAACTCCAACTCGGGGGTTTGTAAGTCCCGGTTCACACTCGTCAGCATGACTCCGATGGTGCTCTGTCCGTCGTTGAAGTCCTGCTGCACCCGGCCGACATTGTAGGAGGTGAAAGGCTCTACCTGTTCTTTCGTTTCCCCGTTGTTGTCGATGATGGTGGCAAATTCCCGCTCGGTAAAACTGGATAAAAGCCCCAGGGAAAGGCCCTGTCTGGTTTTGCCACTTACTTTGGCGGCACCGAGAATTGTTGTGTTTTCCGGTTGGCGGACGAAGCGCCCGACCCCGGTGTTTTCCCCCACGAAGCGGCTGGGCGCGCCGCCGATCCGGCGGCTGTAAAACAGCAGGTCGCCGTTATACGGTCCTCCGGCTTCCGCCTGGGTCAGGCGGTAATCAAAAATGTTTCTCCCTTCCACGAAGAAGGGGCGCTGCTCGCGGAAAAATATCTGAAACCCGTCGAGGTTGATGGCACCGGGGTCGGCTTCGACCTGACCAAAGTCGGGGTTGATGGTAAAATCAACCACTACGTCATTCGTAATCCCGATCCGGCCATCCAGGCCAACGCTTAACCGTTCGTCCGTTTGGCGGTCAAAAGGGTCGTTTTCGGGGAAGTCTCCTCCGGTACGTACCTGCCCCAGGACGTAGGGTTGAATCTCCAGCGGGCGGCGGGGCTTGATGCCTTCCAGCCCTTTCAAAACGCCAAAACGGCTGACCCAGCCAGGCTGGTTTTGCTTCACCGGCGCCCAGGAACTCATTTCCTGTTCCCGGAACAGGCGGCGGTTTACCTGCAGGCCCCAGGTCTGGCTTTCGGCTTTGCCGAAGCGCAGTTGCGAAAAAGGAATGCGCGCTTCGGCGGTGTAGCCCTGGTCATCGGTCTGGGCCTTGAAAAACCAGTAGGGGTTCCAGCTGCTATCCCAGTCGTTGCCGTCATTGCTGATGAATTCGTCTCCGCGTACCCCACTGGCGGAAGCAGAGAAGGAAAAGCCAGTACGCTTATCGTTGAAGCTGTCAAAATTGATCTCTACCCAGTCGCCGGGGAAATCGTCCCGCCGCCCCAGTCGTTCTTCGATTTTATCAGGGTCGGAATCAAAAGCCCGCCAGGCCACGTAGAGGTAGCGGTTGTCGTACAGGATTTTAAACGCTGTTTCCTGGCTGACGGGAGCCGCATCATCTGGCTGGCGCTGGAAGAAGTTGGTGCCCCATGCTACCTGGTCCCAGGCCGGGTCATCCAGTTTTCCGTCGATGGTAGGAACAGCACCTTCAACACGCTGCGTTGTGTATTCCGGTGGGGAGGTTTGCGCTTGCAGTCCGGCAACTACCGTAAACTGTAGCAACAAGGTGGTTAAGATCAGTCTCATTCGAAAAGGGGTGTAAATACTAATGTGTTAGTATGTACGAGCAGGTTGTGCCGGGGTTGCACGCAGCGCAGAAAAAAAAAGAGGATCGGGTGAGTTTAACGTTTAGGGCGCGGCCGCTGGTGCAAGGAATGGACCTTTTTGCTGGGCTTTGGTGGGGTTAATTGGGAAGCGTACAGCATGATTTAGTTCCCCAACTGAACAAGATTAAATCCGCAATAATCAAATGCGATCAAACCCTTTTCCATTGTAAATGCCATGTCTCCTGGATAAGAAAAAGATTGCAGCCTGAACGAATTTGGGTGTTCTTGATTAAATTTCTTGAAAGGTATTGGGTTGAACCTAATATTAGGCTCTCCAGTTAGTTCGTTTTGAACAGGCCTAAGACTACGAAGTGTATCGCATTGATTAAAAATGACTTCAACTTCCATAAAATCTAAGCCGGTAGTTTTATTTAGGTTGATTTCATCTTCACTTCTAGCTAGATCGTCGCTTAAAGCTTTAAACGAAATAATCAAATCAAATTCTTCGCCATCATATTTACTTGATCGATTTTCTCCAAGGTAATAGCCTTCTGAAACACCTTCTGATTCACAGACCACTCTTCCTGAACTTATACGACTGAACTTTGATTCAAAATCAGATCGTGTAAGAATAAAATTCCTGCCAGAGCTATCAACAAAACGGAGCTCTTCTATTTCAAGAATTCCGACTAAGGCCAATGCTGATTCTTGTAAAACAAGATCTCCAAAAACTTGAACAAAATCTTCACACTTATTGCAGGAAACTAGCAATAAGCTAAAAATACAGACAACCATGACCTTATAATGGTGGTTCATCTCAAAAATTTATTTTAATAAATTTTTTTCGGCGCTATATCAAATGTAAGGAGAAGCGGCTAAGTTCCGTTGCCACAGAAAATAGCGTATCGCGGCAGAAGGATTACCAGGAATTTTCGAAAAGCTGAGTGCCCTACGAATTATACTTAAGCCGGAGTGGCTTGGGATGCTTGTGCCTTGTCAGGTAGGTCAAGAGGGGCCCACCCGTAAGCAGGCTTTTTTAACGATATCAGCAGCTTCTATTGCAAGTGATAAAACCCTCTCCTGCGGGGGGGGGTATAACAATTTGCACAACTAATACGATGGGGCAAGCCCCGCTCGCTACGAAAGGCGGACCTCCGGACCTTAGCAAAGGCCCGATTTCAGGACTGGCTGTGCATTTCGTTATTCACACCTGCGGGG